>CANGCZ010000095.1 GCA_947452325.1 Comamonadaceae bacterium
ACCTTGGATGATCGGTACAACCTGTCGCTATGCATTGGAGAAGGTGTCGGTTGTTTCATTTCCCGCAAAAACCAGACCGAGACCTGGTCGCCAGTTTTCTTGACGGTTTGCAAGTCAATGAAAGCAGAGCCGTCCGAGGCTTCAAGCAAAAACGTCCACTCCGCTTTGGCGCTGGCCAGCGTGAAAGACAACAACATCCAAAGGCAAAGCTTGACAGGTCTCAACAGGTGGCTCGATTCTTCAGTCAATGCGCGTTTCAAGCGCCGTTGCTCAGGCGTTGTTTCAGGCCGGGCGGATTGGAAAAAGTTTTCATGAATGCGTCTTGTCCGGTGCCAGAGAATTTCACGCCCGCCTGTTTGATGGCGTCATCGCTGACCTTGACCAGCGGCGTGTAAAACGGATGGTGGTGTGCAATGAACGGGTTGTTGCGCGCTGCGTTGTAGCAAAACAGCACCGTCCAGCGCCGGTTGGGCGAACGGTTCTGGTCCGAGCGGTGCATGACGTTGGCGTGAAAAAACAAACCGTCGCCGGGCTCCATTTCCACATACTCCAAGGGCATGGTGCGCAGCATCTGTTCCACACGCTGAGGGTCTGCGCCGACTTGCTCGCCGGGAATGATGCCGTGGTCTACGCGTCCCGCCAGGTGAGAGCCTCGCAAGACTTGTAAACAACCGTTTTCTTTGGTCGCCTTGTCCAGCGCCACCATGACGCTTGCCATGTGCGGCAGCAGGCAACCGTTGTGGTACCAGTAACCATAGTCCTGGTGCCATTCCCAGGCGCCGCCATCCAGCGGTTCCTTGGCGGTGAGTTTGGAGTGGTAGTGGTAGACCTCGCCGCCCAGCATTTGCTCCATGGTGTCGACCACACGGTGTGACCTGGCAGCCAAGCCGTAGGCGCTGTCGCCGGGGTGGTTCCAAGTGGCCATCAAGGTGGCTTTGCCTTGTGCGTCTTTGCGGTTGTACAAACTGTTTTGCAAATCCGGGTCTTGTTCAATGGAATCGCGCATCAGCGCAATTTCTTCCCGGTCAAACAAACTGCGGACGATCACATAACCATCCGCCTCAAAGGCAGCCTGCTGAGCAGGGGTAAATACAGAAGCCATGTCAAATTCCTTTGCGGGGCAACAAATCCAGTTCCAAGTCCTCAGAATACCTCAATATGGCGGCTGTTCAGACAGGCGTATCAAAAATCGCTGGGCTGCTCGCACTCCCGTCTTAGAGAGGTCGCCCGGCTGCCTACAATGACTTTCATGTCAGAACAACCTTTATTGACCTTGACAGGCATTTCTTCCATGGCGACCAAAGCCTTGCTGGCAGACATGTGTGCGCAGTTCTTGGACACATGCGGTATGGCCGTCCATATCGAGTCTGTCGGCGGTGTTGATGCTGCCAAACGGGTGCAAGCCGGAGAGGCGTTTGACCTGGTCCTGCTGGCCGCAGACGCCATTGAACGCTTGCAGCTAGCCGGGCATGTGCTGGCTGGCAGCCGATGTGATTGGGTGGATTCACCGGTGGCAGTGGCAGTGCCTTCACAAGTGGCGCCACCTGAGATGTCATCAGAGGCGCAGTTGCGTGCAGCGGTGCTGGCGGCACCTTCTTTGAGTTATTCCACCGGGCCCAGCGGCACTTATCTGGAAAAACTGTTCACGCGCTGGGGCGTGATGGATGAATTAAAGCCGCGCATCGTGGTGCCGCCGCCTGGAACACCGGTCGGTTTGCTGCTTGCTCAGGGCAAGGTCGCCCTTGGTTTTCAACAGCGCAGCGAACTCATGCACCAGTCTGGCATCACACTGATCGGTGATTTGCCGCACGAAGTGGCCTGCATCACCAGGTTCAGCGCTGCCATTGGTTCAGGCGCAGCGCTGAAAGAAGCCAGTTTGCAGGCAGCGCATCGTTTCTTGCAATTTTTGGTCGCGCCCGAGCAAAGGGACTACAAACGCCGTCACGGCATGGATTGGCCTGACAATGTCTGAGACGGGCTTGATTCAAAACATTGATTTCCCTTGACCATTCAATTCATCATGACAAAACCTGTGTGTTTGATTCTGGGGGCCGGTGCCGGTATCGGCGGCCATGTGGCCATGCGCTTTGCTTCTGAGGGCTACCACGCTTATCTGGCCCGCCGCACCGATCAGCAAGGGCTTGAGCGATTGATCGCAGACATTGCAGACAGCGGGGGCCAAGCCAGCGGCAGTTTGATCAATGTGGCCGAAGAAGGCAGCATAGAAACCTTGGTCACTCACATCGAAGCCAACATCGGGCCCATAGAAGTGGCGGTATTCAACATCGGTGCGCAAATCGGCGACCGGTCCTTGGCCCACACCTCGCTCAAGGCATTCGAGATGGGCTGGCGCCTGGCCACCTTTGGATTATTCCGCCTGGCTTCGGTGATGTTTCCTTACATGGAAGAGCGTGGCAAAGGGACGTTACTGGTGACCGGTGCCACCGCTGCGGTGCGGGGCAACGCAGGTCAGCATTCACACGCGTCTGCCATGGCAGGCAGACGCATGTTGTGTCAGTCGTTAAATGCGCAGTACTCCGTCAAAGGCATACACGTGGCGCATATTCTGATTGATGGGGCTGTGGATGCACCGGACACTTTGGGCAAGATGCTGGGCGCCGAAAAATTCCAGCAATTGCGGGAGGAAAAAGGACTTGCGAACGACGGTTTGATTCTGCCTGCCCAAGTGGCGGACACGTACTACCATTTGGCGCAGCAACACCGTTCGGCCTGGACGCATGAACTCGATTTGCGCGCCTATTCTGATTTGCCTTGGTGGAACCATGCCTCGAGCATCTACAACAAATAGCCTATATGCACAGAAAGACACGCATGCAAAAAACCTTCGACTTCTACTACGACTTTGGCAGCCTGGCCGCTTATCTGGCGCATACGCAACTGCCTCGCATCAGCGAGCAGAACGGTGCCACGCCCATCATGCTGCCCATGCTTTTAGGTGGTGTGTTTCAGGCCACCGGGAATTCGGCGCCCATGACGGTGCCGGCCAAGGGCAAATACCTCATCACCGATATGCAGCGCTATGCCAAGAGTTATGGCGTGCCTTTGAACTTCAATCCGTTTTTCCCCATCATCACCACCACCTTGATGCGCATGGTCACCGGTTTACAAATGCGTTCAGACCCGCAACTACCGCATTTTTTGCATACCGTGTATGCCGCCATCTGGGTCGATAGCCTGAACATGAATGATCCGGCCGTGGTGACCGAAGTTGTGACCCGGGCCGGTTTTGCTGCTGCCGAGTTGCTGGCGCTGGCCAATGAGCAGGCCACCAAGGACCAACTCAAAGCCGTTACCATGCGTGCGGTAGAGCGCGGCGTCTTCGGTGCCCCGACCTTTTTTGTCGGCGACGACATGTACTGGGGCCAGGACCGCATCGAGCAAGTCATAGCGGCGCTCAAAGCCTGATTTTTTTTATCCCTTCAAATTTCACCCTTCTCATGAAAACCCAAATCACAGAGCTGTTCGGTATCCGCCACCCCATCATTCAGGGCGGCATGCACTATGTGGGCTTTGCCGAACTGGCGGCGGCTGTGTCAAATGCAGGTGGTTTGGGCATCATCACCGGCTTGACACAGCGTACACCGCAAGACTTGGCCAATGAAATCCGTCGCTGCCGCGAGATGACCGACAAACCCTTTGGTGTGAACCTCACCTTTTTGCCCGCCCTCAAGGAACCCGACTATCCCGGTTACATCCAAGCCATCATTGAAGGCGGTGTCAAGGCGGTCGAGACCGCGGGCAACAACCCGCAAAAATATTTACCTGCTTTGCACGCGGCTGGCATCAAAGTGATTCACAAATGCACCTCGGTGCGCCATGCGCTCAAAGCCCAGTCCATAGGTTGTGACGCGCTCAGCGTTGACGGATTTGAATGCGGCGGTCACCCCGGCGAAGACGATATCCCTAACTTCATTCTGCTGCCGCGCGCTGCCGACGAATTGAAAATACCGTTTGTCGCATCCGGCGGCATGGCTGACGGCCGCTCGCTGGTGGCAGCGCTGGCTTTGGGCGCACAAGGCATGAACATGGGCACACGTTTTATTGCCACCGTCGAAGCCCCGGTGCACCAGAAAGTCAAACAAGCCATTCTGGCCGCCAGCGAACTCGATACGCGTCTGGTGATGCGCCCGCTGCGCAATACCGAGCGCGTGCTGCGCAACCCGGCAGTCGATCGTTTGCTTGAAAAAGAGCGCGCACTGGGCAGCAGCATCAAGTTTGAAGACATCATGGACGAAGTCGCTGGTGTGTATCCGCGTGTCATGGTCGACGGCGACATGGACTCAGGCGCCTGGTCCTGTGGCATGGTGGCCGGTTTGATCCACGACATACCCACGGTTCAGCAACTGATAGACCGCATCATGGCCGAAGCCGAGGGCATCATCCGCCAACGGCTTGGCGGCATGTTGACCGCATAAGCATGTTTTGATGTCCACTGCTGACTTGCAAGCCAAGGCACAGCATTGGCTGATGGCCAGGCCGGTGTGGCTGGCCATGGGCTTGTCCATGGGCACCATCATCGGCACCAGTCTGGTCCGGTTTTCCTACGCTTTGTTTGTGCCCGCCATGCGCGCCGATCTGGGTTGGTCCTACCTGTTGCTCGGGGCCATGAATACCGCACACGCCGCCGGTTATCTTGTCGGTGCCCTCAGCCTGTCTATGGTGATACGGCGCTTTTCCTCTTGGGGTTCGTTTGTGGCGGGCGGGATTCTTTCCAGCGTTTTTCTGGGTGGGTGTGCGCTGGTCACCGATGCCCCCTTGATCGGTTTGCTGCGGTTTTTATCCGGTTTCACCAGTGCCTCTGTGTTCGCGGGCGGCACCGTGTTGATCGCCCAATTGGCTTCGCTGCACCCGCGACGCTCAGGTTTGCTGCTGGGTATTTACTATGCCGGCGGCGGCTTGGGCATGGTGATGTGCGCCGGCTTGGTGCCGTGGACCTTGTACTTGGGCGAGCAGGCGCATTGGCTGCATCCCTGGCAGCCCGGCTGGCTGGCGGTGGGCGCCACCGGTTTGTTGCTGACCTTGTTGATGTGGCAACCGGCCAGGGCCGTGCCTGCCGCCCCGGGGCGCAGCAGTGCTGCAGACAAGACAGCCACAGGTCGTTACAGCTTTATGCTGGCAGGTTATTTTTGTTTTGGCATGGGCTACATCGGTTACATGACCTTTGTCATTTCCCTGCTGCGTGAATTGCATTGGACGCCGTGGCAGACCGGTGCGTTTTATGCCGCCATGGGTTTGTGCGGCATGTTCAGTGTGCAACTCTGGTCCGGCGCGCTAGACAGATTCAAAGCCGGTCAGTGTCTGGCCATCGTCAACAGTTTGCTGGCGCTGGCTTGCGTCATCCCGGCCTGTATTGCACTCAGTACCAGCGATTTCCATGGGTGGGATGTGGCTGCCGTGTATGTCTCCGGTATGGTGTTTGGCGGGTGTTTTGCGACGGCAGTGGCATCGACGACCGCGTTCATCAAACACAATCTGCCGCCCACCCAGTGGGTGTCGGTCATCACGGTATTCACCAGCGTCTTTGCGGTGGGGCAGGTGTTCGGTCCGAGTTTGACCGGCTGGGTCTCAGACCACGCAGGCGGCTTGCCGGGCGGTTTGCTGTTCTCTGCAACGGTTTTGTTGGCCGGCGCCATGCTGGCTTGGCGGCAGAGAAGTTTGATCCCATCTCACTGACAGCGAATGACAGTTGTGTCAGCCGGGCGCAGCGACCCGAATGCCGCTGGCCGGTGTTTCAAATGCGTACGGGCCGTGCACTTGGCGTGTCAAGGAATCTGCTTCAAGGCCTTGAGCACATCGACCACCAACCTGTCCTGTTTGTATTCGATGCCGTTGGGGTCGACGCCGGTTCTGACAATCACCAAGTCATGACCGGGCACCACGGTCACGTACTGGCCTTTGTTACCGAAAGTGGTGTAAGTGCCTTTGGGCACCTCAGGCATGGTGCCCAGCAACCAGAACTGTGCGCCATATCCCCATTCACCGGCCACCACCGGCCTGGCAGGCGCGGGCGTACTGACAAATTGAATCCATCCTTCAGGCAGCAAGCGTTTGCCTTGGTGTACGCCGTCCTGATCCAGAAAAATACCAAAGCGGGCCAAGTCACGCGCCGTGGTGTAGACCTGACTGGAGGCGATGAAGTTTCCAGCATGGTCGACCTCCATTCGCGTGTGGTACATGCCCAGCGGGTGCAGCAATTCGTCATAAGGAAAGCGCAAATAACGCAAATCGTCAGCCAGCAGGTGGCGCAGCGAGCGCATCAGCAGCAGCGTGTCGTTGTTGGCGTATTTCCAGCGCGTGCCGGGCTTGACTTCCAAGGGTGTGCCGGTGGCCGCACTGATCACATCCTGGCCACCGAAATACACCGCCGCCGAATTCGCGCCGCCGCTGTACAAACCGCTGGACATGCGCATCAGCTGTTGGTAGGTGATTTGTCGA
>CANGCZ010000096.1 GCA_947452325.1 Comamonadaceae bacterium
CTCTATGCCTTGAGCGGCGAAGACATACGAGCGCCCGCAGGCAGTATTCGTTTGCGAGGTGAGGCCGTCGGCCACCAAGGACCTGCCCAGCGTCGTGCCATGGGTTTGCATTTTGTGCCCGACGAGCGCTTAGGGCGCGGCGCCGTCCCCAACTTGAGTCTGGCTCACAATCTGTTGCTCACCCGATCCGAAGCCATCAGCCCATACGGTTGGATACATGTGTCTGCTTTGGCGGCGCAAGCGCAGACCATCATCGACAAA
Organism: Comamonadaceae bacterium; assembly: GCA_947452325.1. GTDB lineage: Bacteria > Pseudomonadota > Gammaproteobacteria > Burkholderiales > Burkholderiaceae_C > Limnohabitans. The sequence goes on from CANGCZ010000096.1 coordinate 262, forward strand.
TTCCAAGTCAAAGCAGGCGGACCGCAGGCGCTCGCTCAATCGCTGTCAGGGGGGAATTTGCAAAAATTCATCGTCGGACGGGAGATCGATGCCGCGCCACAACTGCTTATCGTTTCCCAGCCCACTTGGGGTGTGGATGTGGGTGCGGCAGCACAAATACGTGCTGCCTTGCTGAGCTTGCGTGACGCCGGTTGCGCGGTGCTGGTGGTCAGCGAAGAATTGGACGAATTGTTCGAACTCTGTGACCGCATACACGTTATCGCGCAAGGTCGCTTGTCGCCTTCTTTGTCACGCACGCAAGCAACGATTGAGAAGATCGGCAGCTGGATGAGCGGTTTGTGGTCAGACACAGATACCCTGGTGAACTGATATGTGGACATGGGAAGCGCGCTCAGAACCTTCTGCTTTTTGGCGTATGGCTTCACCGTTGCTGGCTTTGGTGCTCACAGTGATTCTGGGGGTCTTGTTGTTTTTGGCTTTGGGTAAAGACCCGGTCAAAGGATTGCAAGTGTTTTTCTGGGAGCCGATACGCAGTGGTTATGCCTTGGGTGAATTGGTGGTGAAGGCCACGCCTTTATTGTTGATCGCATTGGGGCTTGCTCTGTGCTTTCGTTCGAATGTATGGAACATCGGTGCCGAAGGTCAGTACGTCATGGGCGCAGTGTTTGCTGGCGGTGTAGCGTTGCTGGCTGAAAAAACCAGTGGCGGCTGGTTTTTTGTGCCCGTGCTTTTGGCGGGTTCAGTAGGTGGCATGTGTTGGGCGGCCATCACGGCTTGGTTGAGGGACCGTTTTCATGCGAATGAAATTTTGGTCAGTTTGATGCTGGTGTATGTCGCCATCATGCTGCTGGGCTTTTTGGTTTACGGCCCATGGAAAGACCCGCTGGGCTACAACTTTCCGCAAACCAAAACCTTTGAGTCCGCCACTCAGGTGCCGCGTTTGTTCAAAGGTTCCCGGGTCAATATCGGTTTGTTGCTGGCGCTGGCCGGTGTAGCGGCCATGTGGGTGTTTTTGTTTCGCACCCGCGCAGGCTGGGCGCAGCAAATCGGTGGTTTGGCACCGGCTGCAGCGCGATACGCCGGTTTTTCAGGCAGACGAGCTATCTGGGTTGCTTTGTTGGTCTCGGGTGCTTGCGCCGGACTGGCAGGTGCCTTGGAAGTCGCCGGGCCTATCGGGCAACTCACGCCTTATGTGCCGGTCGGGTATGGCTTCGCCGCCATCATTGTGGCTTTCGTCGGGCGTTTGCATCCGCTTGGCATGGTGTTTTCAGCGATCTTGATGAGCATGTTCTACATAGGCGGAGAGTTGGCGCAATCGCGTTTGGGTTTACCCAAATCACTGACTGGCGTTTTCCAAGGACTGCTGCTGTTTTGTCTGCTGGCCTGTGATGTGTTGATGAATTACCGCTTGCGCTGGAATGTCAAGCCAGCGATGGAGAGAGCGTGATGGAAACCTATGCTTTGTTATTTGCCGCGACCTTGAATGCAGGCACGGTATTGGCAATCGCCGCCTTGGGTTTATTGATCAATGAAAAAACCGGCATCGTCAATCTGGGCGCGGAAGGCATGATGCTGTGCGCGGCCATCGCCGGTTATGCGACCGTGGTGCACACCGGCAGTGATCTGCTGGGGTTTTTGGCGGGCATGGGCGCGGGCGCTGTGCTGGCATTGTTTTTCGGTGCGCTGGTGATTGGTTTGAACACCAACCAGTACGCTACCGGTCTGGCGCTGAGTCTGTTTGGTGTGGGGTTTTCTGCCTTTGTAGGAACTGGCTATGTGCAGGCCAAATTGCCTGAGCGGATCAGCTATGAGGTGCCGTATTTGGCTGACCTACCGGTAATCGGTCCGGCCTTGTTTCGACAGCATCCCTTGGTGTACTTGACCGTGGCTTTCACTCTGGTTTTGATTTGGTTTTTGGAGCGCAGTCGGGCCGGTTTGGTGCTGCGTGCTGTTGGTGAGTCACCGCAATCTGCGCACGCTTTGGGTTACCCGGTGCGGCGCATCCGTCTGGCGGCAGTGGTTTGCGGCGGTGCGTTGTGCGGTTTGGCCGGTGCGTATATTTCAGTGATTTACACGCCGCTGTGGGTCGAGGGCATGATCGCGGGTAAGGGCTGGATTGCATTGGCTTTAACCACTTTCGCTACTTGGCGGCCCGCTCGCATTTTGCTTGGCGCGTATTTGTTCGGCGGGGTCACCATGTTGCAATTTCATTTGCAAGCCACGGGCTTGGAAGTGCCCAGCCAGTTTTTGAGCATGTTGCCTTATCTGGCCACCATCCTGGTGCTGGCGCTGATTTCTCGCAATCCGCAATGGATTCGGGTGAACATGCCGGCGTCGCTGGGCAAGCCGTTTTATCCCGGCGGCTGATATCAAGGCCATAATTCGGGGATTGCTGTTTACCAACTCTTGAGATACATACAAAGGATGGATATGATTGATTTTCACAAGCGCATTTGGTTTCGTGCTGCTGCCATAGGCATTCTTGCTGCTGCCGTCATGGTCGGTTGCGGCAAAAAGGAAGAGCCTAAACCGGCTCCTGTTGCTGAAGTACCCAAACCCGAGCCATTGAAAATTGCTTTTGCTTACGTCGGACCGGTAGGTGACGGTGGTTGGACGTTTGCGCATGACAATGCACGCAAGGCCATTGAGGCTGAGTTTGGCGACAAAGTCAAAACATCATTCATTGAGAATGTTTCTGAGTCAGCCGACGCAGAACGCAATTTCCGCGACATGGTGTCGCAAGGCAATAAATTGATTTTCGGCACCACCTTCGGCTACATGGAACCCATGTTGAAAGTCGCTGCTGACAGCAAAGATGTCAAGTTCGAACATGCCACCGGTTACAAACAGGCTGAGAACATGCGCACCTATGACAGTCGCACTTACGAAGGCGCTTACATGGCCGGTGTGATCGCAGGCAAGATGACCAAGACCAACACGCTTGGCGTGGTGGCTTCCATCCCGATTCCTGAAGTGGTTCGCAATATCAACAGCTTCACGCTGGGTGCGCAATCGGTCAACCCCAAAATCAAAACCAAAGTGGTGTGGGTCAATGAATGGTTTAACCCGCCCAAAGAAACAGAAGCCGCCACATCGCTGATCAACAGTGGTGCCGACATCCTGTTTCAAAACACGGATTCAGCAGCCGTTTTGAAAACCGCAGAAGCCAAGGGCAAACGCGCATTCGGCTGGGACTCTGACATGACCGCTTACGGCCCGAAAGCCCACTTGGCTTCAAGTGTCATCAACTGGGCGCCTTATTACATCAAGGCCACCCGTGAAGCCCTGGAAGGCAAATGGACAGGCGGCGCCGCTGTATGGTGGGGTGTGAAAGAAGGTGCGATCGATATCGTTTCTATCGCTGACGATGTGCCCGCTGACACCAAGGCCAAAGTCGATGAGGTCAAAGCCGGCTTGAAAGATGGCAGCTTTGTGATTTGGAAAGGCCCATTGATGGACAACGCCGGCAAAACCTTGCTGAAGAAAGATGAAGTCGCTGACGATAAGTTTTTGGGCGGACTCAACACCTACGTCAAAGGCGTGGAAGGCAAAGTGCCCGGTAGCGATAAGAAATAATTTATCGATTGCTTTAGCAAAAAGGCTGCCTTCCGGCAGCCTTTTTTGAGACTGGCAAGCATGAAAATCAAACAAGCTTGGACTGATTCGCTGTATGTGCTGGCTGTAGCCCTGGTTTTTTGGGCCGTGGCTACCCACTGGGAATTGTCTGAGCATATTGCGGCATTCAATCGCATCCATGAATCAGATCAACTGGATGAATTGCCTTTTTTATTGATAGTGTTGTTCTTAGGTATGGCCTGGTACTCTTGGCGACGCAGCATGGAGGCCAGACAGGAAATCATTGAACGCACACGCTCTGAGCAACAAGTGCAGGAATTGCTGCGACACAACAGTGATCTGGCGCAACGATTATTCACGGCACAGGAAGACGAAAGACGCGCACTGGCGCGTGAATTGCACGATGAAATGGCGCAGACAGTGACGGCCATCCGTACCGAAGCGGCGGTGCTGACTGCGCATCAGGCCAGTCCACAAGAGGTCCAATTGTCTGCGCAACGAATTGCAGATGCGGCACAGCAGGTGTCGCAAATGACCCGGCATATGTTGTTACAACTGCGTCCTATGGCGCTAGACAGCATGGGTTTGCGCGAGGCGGTATTGGCTTTGTGTCAACAATGGCAAAACAGCTCAGGCATGGAGTGCGAATCCGAAATACAGGATGTCATGGATGGAACAACGCAAGATTACCTTTGCGTCACTGTATACCGGTTGGTACAAGAAGCTTTGACCAATGCGGCCAGACATTCCGGTGCCACAAAGGTAAGGCTGCATTTACACACTACAACGAATGGCAATTTGCGTTTAAATATTTGCGACAACGGCAAGGGTTTCCCGTCTGTCCCCAATACCAGTCAAGGCTTTGGTTTGCTGGGCATGCGAGAGCGCGTAGCCAGTTTAAAAGGTAGCTTTCAACTGAACACTGAACCCGGGCAGGGCGTTGAGATTCAGATTGAATTGCCAGTCAACACAGACACAACCGGTTAAGTCATTGAAATGATTTGATGACGCCGTGGCGCTGTGCAAAATGCACCAATGCCGCAGGTGTTTCTGCCTTTAACTTCGCGCGAATAGCAGTTTGGTAATTATTGACGGTTTTCTCCGACAAATTCAGTAGTTTCGCGCATTCAGGTATGGACTTACCTTCAGCCAGCATTTTGAAGACTTCAAATTCTTTGGAAGACAATTGTTTGATGGCCTCAGATTCTTTGGACAATGCACTGTCATTCTGCCTGGACAATAAATCATCGCTGAGGTAGATGTTGCCTGCGTGTACAGCGTGTATGGCATTCACTATGTGCACCGGGTCTGAGGATTTGCTGATAAATCCTCTTGCGCCGTTGTTCAGCGCAGTTGAAATCACTGAGGAATCGTCGTACATGCTGCAAATAATGACTTTGGCGTGCTTATCCCGGCTCAGTATTTTTTGCAGCAGCGACATGCCGGACAAACCTTTCATTGACAAATCGGTGATCACCACATCCGGGCTTTTTCCCGAAAAAAGCAAATAGCCTTCTTCGGCAGAGTCCGCTTCGCCGCACACGTCCAGGAGCGGGTCTGATGCGATCAAACGCACATACCCTTGGCGCACGATGGCGTGATCATCAACAATCAAAACACTGACCATGGCCTGATACCTTTAGTTAAAAACACAATGTATTTTGATTTATCCAAAATGACGCACAGGCATTGAGCTTAGGGGAAAACTCGCTTAGAAATTAAGCACTGGCACAGAATTGATCGTCACGTCAGGAATTTTTCCCGAGCGAACTGGCAAATAATCCTGTCTCAGGAAATTCTTGCCCAAGGTAAACATTTATCATGCCTAGCCATCTGTCAGACAAGTCCATTGATTCAGGAACAGCTTCACTTTTCAGCCAAGCTTTGGTGCTGGCATTCGCTGCTAGTTTCGCTGCGCCTTCCTTGTTGCAGGCGCAGGAAATGGCCTCTGCGGAAGAAGTTTTGCCGGATGTGCGCATCATTGCGACAACCCCTGTGGGTTCGACCGGAATTCCCATCACCAAATTTGCAGGCAATGTCCAAGCCATCAATCAAAAAGACATGCCGCGTGATTTGCAAGGCTTCACCGATGTGCTGAACCAGAACATAGGCTCAGTCCATTTGAACGATACCCAAGGTAACCCCTATAACGTTGACTTGATGTACCGGGGTTTTACTGCTTCACCCATTTTGGGTTCGTCACAAGGTATCTCGGTATTTTTGGATGGCATGCGTGTCAATGAACCGTTCGGTGACATCGTGGCCTGGGACTTGGTACCGCAAATAGCGATCGCCAACACCATCGTGGTTCCCGGTTCCAACCCCGTCTATGGTTTGAACACTTTAGGCGGTGCGGTGGCCATGACCACCAAGCGCGGCTTCACCAATGCAGGCAGCGAAGCCAAACTCACGCTGGGTTCTTACAACCGCCGCAGCATAGAGGCGGAAAAAGGCGGTCACAGCGAAAACACAGACTATTATTTTGCGACCAGCTTGTACGAGGACAGTGGTTGGGCCACATACAACCCCAGCACCGTGCGCCAGTTCTTCGGCAAGCTAGGGTTCATGGATGAAAAACGCGATATTCAGTTTTC
>CANGCZ010000097.1 GCA_947452325.1 Comamonadaceae bacterium
CCTTGGCCACTCAAGGCATTCAGATATACCGCCAGTGTGGCTGTCAGTGTTTTACCTTCACCGGTACGCATCTCGGCAATCTTGCCTTGGTGCAAGGCAATGCCGCCGAGCATTTGCACGTCAAAGTGACGCATCTTCATGATGCGCTTAGAGCCCTCACGCACCACCGCAAAAGCTTCGGGCAACAAATCATCCAGACTTTCGCCTTGCAGGTGGCGTTGTTTGAATTCTTCGGTTTTGGCTTTCAATGCCTCATCGCTCAAGGATTCCAATGGGATTTCCAAGGCATTGATACGCTCTAAGGTTTTACGGTAGGTCTTGAGCAACCGGTCATTGCGGCTGCCGAAAATATAGGTCAGTGGATTGAATGCCATACAAGCAAAACGCCCATGCCTTGCCGGGTGGCTGGCCATGGACGCCGGTTCCTTTGTCGAAGCCCTGCATTTTACCTGCGTAAACGCCCATAATCAGCTATGCACCGACCGCCTGCCCCGACCGCCAAACACACCAGTGTGATGGATGCCATCGAGCACTCTGATACCTTGTCCTCGATGTTAAGTTTGCAGCGGCTATCGATGGTGTATTTGAAAACCATTGAATCGGTTCTTCCCCCGGGCTTGAGCGAACAAATGCTGGCCGGCCCGATAGAAGACGATGTCTGGTGCGTACTTGTGAAGCACAACGCTGCTGCCGCTAAATTGCGTCAGTTGTTACCTGCTGTCAGTGCACATTTGCGCAGCAAAGGCCATAACGTGCAAAATGTACGCATCAAACTCATGTCGCGCACCCCATAAAAAAACCCGCAGGCTTCACAACCGCGGGCTTTTGAAATGGTGCCGATTATCGGATTCGAACTGATGACCTACCGCTTACAAGGCGGTTGCTCTACCAACTGAGCTAAATCGGCACTGTGCTTATTCTACCCAAGCCTGAGCGCTTGAATTGAAAAACTTTCATTTGACACGTTTGAGTTGCGGACGCGTTCCGCTTGACGGACTGCTGGCAGGCGGCTCAGGCGGAGTATCAGTCGCGACGGGAGCTGAGACAGCTGCGTCAGATGGCGTCGAAGCCGGGGCGGGAAATGCCATGCCTTGACCATTTTCCTTGGCGTAAATGGCAATCACCCGGCCCATGGGCACCACAATGTCTCGCGCCACACCGCCAAACCGCGCTTTGAACTGTATGAATTCATTGCTCAGTTGCATGCCGCTGGTGGCGTCAAAACTGACATTGAGCACAATTTCACCGTTGTTCACATACTCGCGCGGCACTTGCACAGTGTCATCCACCAGCACCGCCACGTAAGGCGTGAAACCGTTATCGGTACACCATTCATGCAAAGCCCGCACCAAATATGGCCGGGTTGAAGTTGACTGAGAAATATTGATCATGCGGATTATTTGCGCATGACCTTTTCTGAGGGCGTCAACGCCTCAATGTAGGCTGGACGCGAAAAAATACGTTCAGCGTATTTAAGCAACGGGGCGGCATTTTTGGACAACTCGATACCGTAATGGTCCAAGCGCCACAGCAACGGGGCAATGGCGACATCAAGCATGGAGAAGTTATCCCCGAGCATGAATTTGTTTTTCAAAAACACGGGCGCCAGTTGAGTCAATCGGTCACGGATGTGGGCACGGGCTTTTTCCAGCGTTTTCTCGTTGGCTTTTTGAGCCCTGGATTCCAGAGAACTCACATGGGTGAACAACTCTTTTTCAAAGTTGAGCAAAAACAAACGGACACGGGCACGGTCCACCGGGTCGCCGGGCATGAGCTGCGGGTGAGGAAAACGCTCGTCTATGTACTCGTTGATGATGTTGGACTCATACAAAATCAGGTCGCGCTCAACCAGTATCGGCACCTGGCCGTAAGGGTTCATCACGCTGATGTCCTCGGGCTTGTTGTAAAGATCGACATCACGGATTTCAAAATCCATGCCTTTTTCAAACAAGACAAAACGACAACGGTGAGAAAAAGGACAAACTGTCCCAGAGTACAAGACCATCATGAGCGTAGCTCCTGAAATACGAGAGGTTTAACGGACCGGAAATAGCCCATTGTAAGAACCCGCCGAAACGGGTTACTGTGCATCCGCTTAGCGAATATCTTTCCAGAACGAAGCATTCAATCGCCAGGCGATGAACATGAAGATCAGAAGAAATATCATGACCCACACACCGATTCTGACACGCGTGTTTTGTGATGGCTCAGCCATCCACTGCATGTAATTGACCAAATCAGCAACTGCTTCATCGTACTCGACCGGGCTGAGCTTACCGGGTGTGACTTGTTCCCAGCCTTTGAATACATGGGTTTCATGGCCGTGCGATTCGATGGTGTCGAACACAGGCTTGCGTTGTCCTTGCAACTCCCACAACACATGGGGCATGCCCACATTGGGGAAGGCCAGGTTGTTCCAGCCAGTGGCCTTGGATTCATCGCGGTAGTAAGTGCGCAAGTAGGTGTACAAATAATCAGCGCCAGTGCCGCCATGGCCTGAACGTGAACGGGCAATCACAGTCAAGTCAGGCGGGGTACCACCAAACCAGTCTTTGGCTTGCTTGGGGTCCATGGCCACTTTCATGGTCTCACCGACCTTGTCAGTGGTGAACAACAGGTTGTCCTTGATGTCTTGCGGTGTCAAACCGATGTCGGTCAGGCGGTTAAAACGCATGTATGAAGCCGCGTGGCAATTGAGACAGTAATTGACGAACAACTTAGCGCCGTGCTGCAAAGCGCCCAAATCGTTGAGTTTGTTGGGCGCTTTGTCCCAGGCAATGGTGTCAGTGTTGGCAAAAACCGGCAATGTGCATGCCAGGCTGGTCAACACGCTGAGTATGAATTTTTTCATGGTTGTGTGCTCCGTGCCGGTTCAATGAGCGGCAAAGTTGACGCGATCCGGGACCGGCTTGGTGTCTCCCAAACGGCTCCACCAAGGCATCAGCAGAAAGAAGCCGAAATAAAACAATGAGCCGACCTGAGACACACGTTCACCGATCGCTGAAGGTGGTTGCATACCCAAATAACCCAGAATGAAAAAGTCGATGACAAAAATAACGTACAAGTATTTATGCCAATCTGGGCGGTAGCGGATGGATTTGACAGCGCAATTGTCCAACCAAGGCAGGAAAAACAAAATGATGACGGCGCCGCCCATGACGACCACACCCCAGAATTTGGCATCAATGGCCAACATCAAACCGACCAGCACCACTGCGCCACCGATGACAGCTGACTTGAGCGTGCTACTGATGGCCGCGCGTGTCGCACCCAGATAAGCAGCCGCAATCACGCAAACGATGAGCGCATACATCATCTCGCTGGTGATGGCGCGCAACATGGAGTAGTAAGGCGTGAAATACCAGACCGGCGCGATGTGCAGCGGTGTTTTCAGCGGGTCGGCCGGAATGAAGTTGTTGTACTCCAGGAAATAGCCGCCGAACTCGGGTGCAAAAAAGATGATGGCAGTGAACACCAGCAAAAAGCCCATGACACCCATGATGTCGTGAACCGTGTAATAGGGGTGAAAAGGAATGCCGTCCAAGGGCTTGCCATTGGCATCTTTGTGCGCCTTGATTTCGATGCCGTCCGGGTTATTGGAGCCGACTTCATGCAAAGCAATGATGTGCGCCACCACCAAGCCGAGCAGCACCAGAGGCACGGCAATGACGTGGAAGCTGAAGAAGCGGTTGAGTGTGGCGTCGCCGACCACATAGTCACCGCGGATCAGCAAAGCCAAATCAGGGCCGATGAACGGAATGGCTGAGAACAAATTCACAATGACCTGTGCGCCCCAGTAAGACATTTGGCCCCAAGGCAACAAATAGCCCATGAATGCCTCGCCCATCAAGGCCAGGAAAATCGCGCAACCGAAAAGCCAAACCAGTTCGCGAGGTTTGCGGTATGAGCCGTAAATCAAGCCGCGAAACATGTGCATGTAGACCACGATAAAGAAAGCGGACGCGCCGGTGGAGTGCATGTAACGGATCAACCATCCCCAAGGCACATCGCGCATGATGTATTCAACAGAGGCGAATGCAGTGGCTGCGTCAGGTTTGTAATGCATGACCAGAAAAATGCCGGTGACGATTTGAATCACCAACACCAACATGGACAACACGCCAAAGAAATACAAAAAGTTGAAATTTTTAGGCGCGTAGTACTCACTCAAATGCTCTTTGTAAAGTTTGGAGAGAGGAAAACGGTTATCGACCCAGTTGAGCGCTTGTTCAGCCAACGGGGCGTTAGGGGAAATCTCTTTGAAATCAGCCATGGTTTTGCCTTTAAGCCTTTTTGTCTTCGCCAATCAGCAAACGACTGTCGGAGAGATACATGTGAGGAGGGACTTCCAAGTTGTCCGGTGCGGGTTTGTTTTTGTAAACACGTCCGGCCATGTCGAAAGTAGAACCATGACAAGGGCAAAGAAAACCTCCCTGCCAATCGTCCGGCAAAGAAGCTTGCGGACCCATTTGAAATTTGTCGCTGGGAGAGCAACCCAGATGTGAGCAAATACCCACACCGACAAAAAACTCGGGTTTGATGGAACGCGCTTGGTTGCGCGCATACGCCGGGGTGAGTTCGTCAGGCTTGCGTTTGGATTCAGGGTCGGCCAATTGGTTTTCAACTTTTTTCAAAGCGTCCAATTGCTCGGGGGTGCGGCGGATGATCCAAACAGGCTTACCGCGCCATTCCACAGTGAGCTTCTCACCCGGCTTGATGGCCGAGATATCGACTTCGACAGCGGCCCCGGCGGCCTTGGCGCGCTCGGAGGGGCTGAAAGTGCTGATAAATGGAACAGCCACTGCTGCACCGCCAACCGCGCCGGCACAACCCGAGGCGATCAGCCAGGTGCGCTTACCGGTGTCTACTGTGGTTTCACTCATGAAAGGCCTCTGAATTTCATTGCGAATATCGAAAACCCTCAATTCTAACCGAGCTAATTAGGTAAAAACCAGAGGAGCAAGCGCAAAGGGTATTAAGCACGGACGGCACCCGTGCAACAAACAGCTATCAAAGTATTCTTTTTTTGCTGAACGCCTAGTTGCAACGGGCAGCCCGCACTGCCGCCAGCAAGCTGCGCGGATCCGCCAAGCCTTGGCCTGCCAAATCAAACGCCGTACCGTGGTCCGGGCTGGTGCGCACAAACGGCAGGCCCAGGGTCTGGTTGACGCCGTGCTCAATGCCCAGCAATTTCACCGGAATCAAGCCTTGGTCGTGGTACATGGCCACCACGACATCGGGCCCGTCTGCGCCGCGGGCTTGAAGCGCCTGCATGAATACCGTGTCAGGCGGAAACGGTCCGCTGACTTGCAAGCCCAAGGCAGTGGCTTGTGCAATGGCGGGGGCAATCATCTCAATTTCCTCCTGGCCGAACAAACCCTCTTCCCCAGAGTGCGGGTTCAATCCCGCCACCCAGATGCGCGGATATCGCCCATGCAAGGCAGGCCAACTGCGGTGAATGATTTGCAATGTTTGCAGCACATTGGCAGCAGTCACGGCGTCTATGGCCTGACGTAACGACACATGTATGCTGACCAGCACCACCCGCAATCCCGGACTGCTAAGCATCATGCGCACAGGCAAATCGGCCACCGGCAGCCCCAGGTGTTCAGCGGCCAGCGCTTGCAGCATTTCTGTGTGGCCGGGGTATGGCACTCCGGCCAGCGACAAGGCTTTTTTATGCAATGGCGCTGTGACCACTGCGCTGACCTCAGCCCTCAAAGCTGACCGAGCCGCCCATGTGACCGCATCAGCGGCCATGCGCCCGGCTGCGGCACTGACTTGGCCATTTTCTATAGCGACATCTGGTGTGACGTTGATCACCGGCACATGGCCTGCAGGCACATTCAACGCCTGCATTGGCGATGACACCTCTAGACAGTGCAAAGTCTTCGGCAAGTGTGCGGACAGTTGCACCAACTGATGGCGCATGAGCGACAAATTGCCAATAACGACGCTGTCTTGCATGTCATGGGGATACGCTGCGAATGCCTTGAGAATGATTTCCGGCCCTATGCCTGCCGGGTCTCCCATGGTGAGGGCCATCGGTATGCGATTCTTCGTCAATGCCATGTGTGGGTGCAGTTCAGGCCGGGTTGCTGATGTCTATGAATTGATGTACCAAACCCAACTCGGCCGCCACATGCGCGGCCAAAGCCGCAGCCCCGTAACGTTCGGTTGCATGGTGACCGCAGGCAAAAAAAGCCACGCCTGTTTCATGCGCCAGGTGCGCCTGAGGCTCTGAAATCTCGCCGGTGACGAAAGCGTCAGCGCCTGCGGCAATCGCGTCTTCAAACCAGGACTGGGCACCGCCTGTGCACCAGGCGATGCGTCGAATGGAACGTCGAGCATCAGGTATGACAGACACCGCTGCGCGGCCCAGTTTGACTTGTAACTGGTCTTGAAGCGCTGCCGGGTCAGTCG
>CANGCZ010000098.1 GCA_947452325.1 Comamonadaceae bacterium
CAAACGGTGCAAGCCGAACCCCCAGGTGTTTTGGTCTGCGTCTGTCAATGCAGTGTCAATCCCCCAGAGCTGGCGGTGCGCCGGATCCAAACCCCAGCGCACCGCTGCTGCGGACAACCAGTCATGCAATTGCGCCACATCCGGTTCACTCAAACGGTAGCGTTCGCGCACCGCCCTGACCTGAAACAAACCCAGCCAGTCGCGCAGGCTGAGTCGCAGTTGCGGCAATTGAAGCAAGGTGTCTAGCGCTTGTACGAGCGGGTGGGTGCGCGGTGTGCTGTCGGTGACCGAATAAGGCAAGTCCAGCGCGCTGTCACCGCTGCCTGCGTGACGCCCAAACACCGCTTGTATATGTGGCGCAAACAGTTCCATGTCAGGCACCATGACCATGATGTCGGCAGGCTGTGATTGCGCATCGGCGTTCAACCAGCCCAGAATGCGGTCATGCAAGACCTCGACCTCGCGCTGCGCTGAATGGGTTTGCACAAAAATCAGACTGTCATCAGGCTTACCCTCATCAGCCGGGCTCAAAGGCTGTGTTTGCAGATTCAAAATACCGGACTGCAGTTGCTGCAACACCGTCGGGCGCTGCTGCGTATCGAGCGCTTCTTGCACCGGATCGACAAACACGCTGACGCGTTGGTAGTGAGGCGAATCTGCATCCACCGCTTCAAACTGGTCGATGGCGTGCAAGTAGTCGCGCCCCTGCTTGCCCCAGGAAGCCAGTAACGGGTGACCGCCGCCGGACAAGTCCTCACTGACATGGCCCCAGTGCTCGCGGCAAGGGTTGTGCACAAACATCAACACCGGAATGTGACGGCCCAGTGCGACCAGCGCCTGCATGGTTTGCATGGGTAAAGCAGTGATACCGAACACCATCAGTCTCGGCGGTAAGCCGTCAATGCTGCCGGGTTGGCGTTGCTTCAATGCGCGCAGAAACGATTCGTGCACGTCTGAACGGGCTTGGAAATCGGCTGACTGCTGCTGTTGCACATCGGCCAGCACATCGCGCCACATGGCGGCCTGCCAGGCGTGGGCCTGCGGCAAGGGCTTGCCATGGTCCAGGGTGTCTCGCCCTTGCGCCCATTGCGCCATCCAGTCGGAACGGTAATTTTGGTAGCCGTCGAGCACATCGGCGAGTTGCTGCGCCAGGTGGTAAGCCCGTATGCCGCCGGTGTCAGCGCCCAGGTAATGCGCCAGCGGCGCGAACTGCGGGTCGGCCAGCCATTGCGGCAATCTGCGCAAGATGCGCCAAGCCAGCGGGGATTTGTCCAGCGGCATGGTGGCTGGCAGGCGGTCTGTGCCCAGCACACTGCGGTAAATCTGCCACAACTGGCTGGACGGCAAGACCATGCGGGTGGCAGCACAAATGCCCAGCGCGTCGTCTTGTGCAAGCGACACCGTGAGCCAATGCTTCATGCCATTGCTTTGCACCAGCACGGTTTCAGGGCTTAACGGCGGCAAGGGGTTGTTGCGGATGTGCGCGACCAGCAGGTCTCGCAATCCTTCCATGCGGTTGCTGTGCAACACCATGAATCCAGAACGTGGGCTTTGCGTCATCGGGCAGTTGGAAAATAACAGACCCTCAGCTTAAGCCATGGCCAGGCTCATGCCGCGAGCCTGGCCCTGAAAAAAACGCGTCTACTCTGCCGCCATCCTCAAGGTCTGGACCACCGGGCGCTGCAACACCTCGCGCAAGCCCCACCAGCCAGCGCCCCAGGCCAGCACAGTGCCGACGCCCACACCGGTCAACAAGACCCAGGGCGAGGCGCGCCAATGGAACTCAAACACGTAAAACGCCAGCGCCCAGCCCAGCAACATGGCCACCAGCGCCGCCAGCGCACCAGACAAAGCGCCCACGCCCAGCAACTCGGCGGTTTGCACCTGACTGAGCAAGCGGTTGCCGGCGCCTAGCGCGCGCAACACGGCGTACTCACGCGCGCGCTCTTCGCGCGTCGCGGTCACAGTGGCAAACAACACCACCAGTCCGGCTGCCAGCGTGAAGCCAAACAAAAACTCGACAGCACTGATCACCTGACTCAGTACTTTTTGCACCTGGTTGATGGTGGCGCCCATGTCCACATTGGTCACATTCGGAAAGCGGTTGACCAGTTCGTTGTCAAAGCCGTGGCGCGCAGGGGCGCGGTAGGCGGCGATGTAAGTCATGGGTAAATCCGGCATCTTCGCCAACGGGTACATGGCAAAGAAATTGGCGCGCATAGAGGTCCAATCGACGCGACGCAGCGAGGTGATGCGTGCATCCATGGCCTGTCCGGCGATTTCGAAACGCAGCTCATCGCCCAGCTTGAGTTTCAGCGTTTTGGCAATGCCTTCTTCCATGCTGATGGCATTCGCTTCGTCCGGCACCCAGCGTCCTTGCACGATCTGGTTGTGCGCCGGGGCTTGAGCGCTGTGCGAGACATTGAACTCGCGCTCGAGCAGGCGCTGGGCCCGCTCGTCGGTGTAATCCGACGGCCGCACGGCTTTGCCGTTGACCTCAATCAGGCGTGCGCGCAGCATCGGGTACCAGTCCATTCGGTTCACCCCCGCTTGGTGCAAGGTGTCCAGAAACGCTTGCGACTGGTCCGGTTGGATATTGATGACAAAGCGGTTGGGCGCGTCCGCAGGCGTGGCATTGCGCCAACTGTCGACCAGGTCGGTACGCAACAACACCAGCAGCAGCAAGGCCAGCAAGCCGACCGACAGCGAACTGATTTGCACCACGGTATAGCCGGGCCGCGCGCAGATCTGGCGTGTGGCCATGCGCAACCAGGCCGGTACCCGGCCCCAGGCCACCGCCAGACGCAAACCCTGAACGGCTAACCAGGCCAAGCCGGCAAACACCAGCACCGCAACGGCAAAGCCGCCAACCACCATCAAACCCAAGCTCAAGTCGCGGCTGGCATTCATCAGCAAACCAGCAAATCCCGCCAGACCCAAAGCCAGCACACCGATGGACGCCGGGCGCGCCACACCGAGATCGCGCCGTATGACACGCAGCGCCGGTACCTGCGCCAATTGCAGCACCGGCGGCAAGCCGAAGGCCAGCAGCAAGGTCAATCCCGCGCCCAGCCCCTGCCAGAATGTGGCCCATCCTGCGCCGGGCAAGTCGGCGTCGACCAAACCGGCGAGCAATTGCACAAACACCTGGTGCAGCCCAAATCCGATCGCCAGACCGCACAAACTGGCAAGCACGCCTGCCAGAAAAAACTCACCGGCATACACCGTCAACATGTGACGCTGGCTTTGCCCCAGCACGCGCCACATGGCGCATTCGTCCAAATGGCTGGCGGCAAACGAACGCGCCGCCAATGCCACCGCCACCGCACTCAACAGCGCGGCCAGCAGCGCGACCAAATGCAGAAATTTCTCAGCCCGGTCCAAGGTCTGGCGCATTTCAGGCCGCCCGGCCTCCAGTGTCTCCAAGCGCACACCGTGCACATCCGGCTGTTTGACATGGTCTTGCGCCCAAGCCACAAACTGCGCCACTTGCGAAGGCGTGCCTGCCACCGCCATGCGCCAGTTGATGCGGCTGGCCGGTTGCACCAGACGGGTGGCTTGCAAATCGGCTTGGTTCATCATGACGCGCGGCGCGAAATTCATGAAACCCGCACCACGGTCCGGTTCGGACACCAGCACTTCAGTCACCTTAAGCGTGCGCTCACCTAAAGTCATTACATCGCCCTGTTTGATTTCCATGGCCTCCATCAACGCGGGTTCTACCCAGACCTCGCCCGGCTGGGGCAAAGCTTGGGTGGCCACGCCAGGGCGGTCGTATTCGGTGGCGTTGTCGGGAGAAGTCACCAAGGCAGGCCTGGGCACAGGCGTGCCCGGCGGCGACAGAATTTGCAATCGCCCGCGTAACGGGTAACCCTCGGTCACCGCTTTCAACGCCACCAGTCGGCTATTGCCGTCACGGGCTGTACCGCTGCGCGCCATGGTGGGAAAGCTCAGCGTGGTCACGGCTGTGACACCAAACCGGCTGACTTGGGCTGTTACCGCAGCGCTGAAGGCGTGGTCACTGACCAGCACCGCGTCGCCGCCCAGCAACTGTCTGGCATCGCGCTGCAAACCGCCCTCGATGCGCTCAGCC
Source organism: Comamonadaceae bacterium (assembly GCA_947452325.1). Lineage (GTDB taxonomy): Bacteria > Pseudomonadota > Gammaproteobacteria > Burkholderiales > Burkholderiaceae_C > Limnohabitans. Next base: position 4,094 of record CANGCZ010000098.1, read on the forward strand.
AGAAAACCCACGGCACTGAGCGCCGCCACACCGAGCAGCACGGCCACGAACAACAAACGCAGTTCACCGGCGCGGGCGTCACGCCACAAGGCCCGCCAGACCATGCGCCACAGATTCATAAGGATGCGCTCCAGCGGTCGTCCCACGGATGACCCGCCTGCTCCAATTCGCGCCTGTCACGTTTGGTCGGGCGACCGTTTTCTATGCTGAGGGCGGGTTCGCGGGCAAAGCGACGCTGTTGCGCATGCGCATCGCGCGCCTGCAGGCTTTCTGCGGTCTCTGAATAAAGCAGTTGAGCTTTGGGGGCCGGGCCGCGCACATCGCTCAAAGCCAGCACTTGTACGCTGCGGGTCAAACCTTCGCGGCGCATGCTGACGAGTTCACCGGCTTTCAATTCGCGCGAGGGTTTGACCACTTGCCCGTTGACCGAAATACGGCCCTTATTGATTTCCTCGGTGGCAAGGGAACGGGTTTTGTAAAAGCGGGCAGCCCACAGCCATTTGTCGATGCGCAATTTTTCCATTGCAGCCATTTTGACCTGTTTGCAAGCAATCAATGTGTCTTTGAGGGATAAAGCCCTGCCGGGCAGCAAGTCGCAGGAAAACAACTGAGCTTTGGTCAATAAATTTGACAGAATTGGAGAAAAAGCTAATATCCATACCCCCTTACATAATTATCTTCATTTAAATTCTGTCGTATGTGAGGCAATTGTTCATCCGTTGGTTTCTGTGTGGAGTAACGAAATGGCATTCAAAATTCTGGTGACCAGCCAAAAAGGCGGCGTAGGCAAAAGCACGCTCTCGGCCAATCTGGTGGCCTACCTCAGCCGCTCCCTCGGACTGCCAGTGACTTTGATTGACTGGGACCCGCACGGCTCCTCCAGCAACTGGCTGAAACAAGCCCCGCAAGTCGGTGCTGTGATTCAACACTTGGCGCTGCCAGTGGACCAAGGTGGCAACCGCCCCATTTTTGAAGCACGTTTGCAAATGCGCCGTGCTGCCAGCGAATGCGACATATTGGTGTGCGACCTGACCTGGTCCGACTCGCTGGCCGGTGAACTGATGTTTGAATTTGACATGGTGCTGGTGCCGACCTCGGTGTCTGAGATCGAACTGGCCGCCACCTCGGGCTTTCTCAGCCGTCACCGCTGGGTGTTTGACTCAGCCTCGGCGCGCCGCCCGATGTTGGTGGTCTGCCCGACCCGTGTGTTGAATGAGCAACTCAATTCCGACGTGTTCACCAAGCAGCGTTTCCCGGTCAGCTTCATGCTGGCTCCTCCTATTTTGGAAGCGCAAAGCGCACGCGATTTGTTCGAGCGCGGCTATTTGATGGACGCGCATGACATTGGCGGTGAGTCTTTCCGCGAATTCGGTCAGGCGATTTGCGCGGCTCGCGAAATCCGCATGGCGCAAACCCAGCAACCGCGCGCGCCCATGGTCAAACTCACCGAGCGCGACGCCAGCAGCCATCGTGTGCCATTGACGCCAGCCAAAGCCAGTGTGCTGGACGCCATTCCCAGCGGTTCGCAGTACTCTGTGCTCGGTCGTTACCGCCAGCGCAAAGTGGCCGAAGAAAACGAAAACGTGGTCAACACACGTTCGCTGGCCAACATGGGCATACCTGAATTTTTGAAACGCTTGGCACGCGGCAACTCGGCCAAACTCTGATCCACACCCATGTCCAGCGAAAAATTCCTCCACTTCAAAGGTCTGAAGCAATACGACCCCGGCATGGGTTGGGCCTCGGTGCACAACCTCAATGAACCGCCTTCATTGCCGGATGCTGATTGCGCACCACAAGCCTTGGATTCCAACGAAGCCGCAGAGGACCGCGAATTGCAAGAAGCCCTGGAAGCCGCGCGCAAACAAGCCGGTCACTCCTCGGCTGAAGTTCTGCACGATCCACTGCTGGGCGAGCTGTTTGACCAATTGAACCAACCGCCCAAGGATGAACTCGCTCAGCAATGGAAGCTGATTGCCCACAGTGTGAATTTATTGAGCCAGCGCATGGCGCAACAACGCGAATTGCGCCAGCATTTGATTGAGCTCGAAGAAGAACTCACCCATCTGCGCCAAGCCATACTGCACGACCTCAAAGAAATTCAGCGCGCATCGGACCACCAACTTTCAATGGCGCGTCTTCGCGCTGAGGTATCCTCGCTGGCACAAGCGCGACTGTCTTCAAGATTGCGCAACACACCCACCTGACCGCCGAGGTCAGAGCAGGAGAAGTTGAAATGCTCGATCTCAAACCCGTCAATTACCCGGTCAGGTACACCACCTTTTTCATCGCCCTGGCAGGC
>CANGCZ010000099.1 GCA_947452325.1 Comamonadaceae bacterium
ACTGCGTTGGTGCCCGGGCTGTCGGCCTTGGGCGCGGTGTTGTGGCTGGGTGAACCACTGAGCTGGCAGGTGATGCTGGGTTTGTCGCTGGTGACGCTGGGAATAGTCTTCGGCGTGCAGTCTTCACGCGTTGCCACAGCGAAAGCGGCCGCATGAACTTGCTGGCCATAGACACCGGCACCGAACGCATGTCGCTGGCGGTGTGCCGCGCAGACCAGGTCTTCACGCATGCCGGCGTTGCCGGGGCACAGGCATCGACACAGCTGATACCGGCCATTCTGAGCTTGCTGGACCGGGCAGAACTTCGGTTGACAGACTTGCAGGCGATTGCTTTCGGTCGCGGGCCGGGTGCCTTCACCGGCTTGCGCACCGCGTGTTCTGTCGCTCAGGGTCTGGCATTGGGCGCGCACTTACCGCTGCTCCCGGTTGACAGTTTGTTGTGCATGGCTGAAACAGCAGTCGCTCAATCGCCCCGGGTATTGGCCCTGCTGGATGCACGCATGGGCCAGGTGTATGCCGCTGCTTACGAATGGCGTGACAACGGTTGGCTCACCTGCATGGACGTTCAATTGACACAAGCCCATGCGTTGACGCTGCCGCCGCCATGGCTCGGTTTGGGCTTTGCACTGGCGGGCAATGCCATGGCCGCGCACAGCGCAGGTTTGCAACATTTGCTGAACGGCGGCGGTCTAGCTGTGGAAGTCTGGCCTCAGGCAGACGCCATGTTGAAACTGGCTGCCGGCGCATGGGCGCGCGGTGAAGCCGTGGCGGCTGCTGACGCCTTGCCTTTGTATGTGCGCGATGAGGTGGCGCGCACCACGGCACAGCGCCTGCACGACAAACAGTCTGCCGCATGAACCTCAATCCGTTCAAAAAGTCAGCCACTGCGCCCGACCTGTGCCCGGTGGACAACTTGCCACCGCCGCAAGCCATGGACGCAGCGGTGCTACCCGCTTTGCTGCTGGTCGAGCAAAGCGCTTATTCGCACCCTTGGACACAAAACAATTTCTCGGATGCCATGGTCTCGGGCTACCACATGCCGGTCTGGCTGATGCAACAGGAAGTCTGCTGCTACCTGGTGGCCATGCGCGGCGCTGACGAGGTGCATTTGTTGAATTTCACCGTCGCACCGGCGCAGCAACGCCGCGGACTGGCACGCCACATGCTGCAGTATTTGCTGGACTGGAGCCGTGCGCAAGGCGTGCACGCCATTTGGCTGGAGGTGCGTGTCAGCAACCGGCGCGCCATCGGCATTTACCAGGCCTGCGGCTTTGTACACGACGGTGTGCGGCCCGGTTACTACCCGGCGCACAACGGCGTGCGCGAAGACGCCGTGGTCATGTCTTTGTCCTGGTGAGCAGACAGTGGTAACTTAAGCCCATGTCTATGTCGCTGGATACCCGTCAACGCGCCATGCTCGCTGAGATCGGCGTGCGGGTCTGGCTGCCCGCGCCAGTCCGCACCCCCCTTCCTGTTGCCAGGCCAGTTGTCGATGCGCCCGCCCAGACAGTGCCGGTCACGGCAACCACCACCGTGCCGGTTGCAGAATTCAAGCCTCTGCCCGCCGGTTTGGCGCAAATGGCATGGTCTGGCCTGCAACAAGCTGCGGCTGAATGCCGTGCCTGCGCTTTGTGCGAACAGCGCAGCCACAGCGTCTTTGCCGATGGAGGCCCTGCCGCTGACGGCCAAGCGATTGACTGGCTGATCGTCGGCGACGCCCCCGCAGATGCCGAAGACGCCAGTGGCCAGCCGTTTTCAGGTGCTGAAAGTCCCTTGCTTGACGCCATGTTGCAAGCCATGGGGCTGGCGCGGCCCGGCGCTTCTGCGGGCAAACACAGCGTGGTGCTGGTGAATGCCTTGAAATGCCGGGGCCCTGCACAACGCAAGCCTTTACCCGTTGAAATTGAAGCCTGTCAACATTACCTGGCCCGACAAATTGCTTTGCTGCGCCCGCGCATGATTCTGGCGCTGGGACGACTCGCAGCCCAAGCCGTGATGCATGATCAACTCAACGACGGCCAGGCCGCCGAACTGCCCCTGGGCAAGTTACGCGGCCACATACACCAGGCCCACGGCTGTCCGGTGGTAGTGACTTACCACCCGGCGTATTTGCTGCGCTCACCGTCCGACAAAGCGCGCGCCTGGAGCGATGTGTGTCTGGCCATGGGCCATTTGAATAAGCCTGCCGGTCCATGAACTTTCGCGATTCCATGCCTGACGACAGCAAGCACTGCCTACAATCCGGCGCATGATCTTTTCAGACAAACTGCAACAAGCCACCGCCTTGAACCAATCGATGCTGTGCGTCGGCCTGGACCCCGAGCCCGCCCGTTTTCCGCTGGGCATGACCGGTCAAGCCGCGCACATTTTTGATTTTTGCGCGGCAATCGTTGACGCCACGCACGACCTGGTCTGCGCGTTCAAACCGCAAATCGCTTACTTTGCCGCGCACCGGGCTGAAGCGCAGCTGGAACAACTGATCGCGCACATACGCCGTGTCGCGCCTGCGGTTCCAGTGATTCTGGACGCCAAGCGCGGTGACATTGGCAGCACCGCCGAGCAATACGCCATAGAGGCCTTCGAGCGCTATGGGGCCGACGCCGTCACCTTATCGCCGTTCATGGGGTTTGATTCGATAGAACCGTATGTGAAACGCCACGGCAAAGGCGCTTTTTTGCTGTGCCGCACCTCCAACCCGGGCGGCGACGACTTGCAAACCCAGCGGCTGGCTTCGGTTGACGGCTCGCCTATGTTTTACGAACACCTGGCCCGGCTGGCGCAGGGGCCGTGGAATCTGAATGGCCAATTGGGTCTGGTGGTTGGCGCTACTTATCCGGCAGAAATTGCACGTGTTCGCGAGATCGCACCCACATTGCCTTTGCTGATTCCCGGCATAGGCGCACAAGGTGGCGACGCCCAAGCCACGGTACACGCCGGTCTTCGCACCGGTGCAAATGGCGTGAGCGGCCCCATCATTGTCAATTCATCGCGCGCCATTTTGTACGCCTCGTCGGGTGCCGACTATGTGAATGCGGCAAGACAAAGCGCCCGGTCAAGCCGCGACTTGCTTGAAGCGGCGCGGTTGCAGGTGATTTGACAAAAGCTGGTTCATTCAAGGCTTGATCGCTATTTGTTCTTTTAAAGACTGTTTTCAGAAAAATGTAAATCATATCAATCGGTTAATGCACACTAGTTGAATCTGAGCTATGTTCAACTATTACAAAAATAATGTGCCATGACATCGAACCGTACCCCATTCTTCTCTTTTCTTGAAACTGTTAACGATATTGAGAGCGAGCACCACCATAAGCTGCCTGACATTGATGCCCAAGTATTGCTGATGCGCGTGGCCATGGCGCATGACAAAAAACAACCTTTGAATGTGACCCAGGCGATGAACCTGAAAAGCATTGGCTCACCGGCCATGTTGCATCGCAAGATCAATGATTTGCTCAAACTGAATTTGGTTGAGCTGGTGTTTGAAGGCAGCAACCGCCGGACCAAATACCTGTTGCCGACCGCGCAAGCATTGGAAATCATGGACCAACTGGCCAACGCTGCGGCCAAGGCCTACCTGTTGACCAAAAGCTGAGTCAGTCGGGCAGCAAGCGCTTTAAATAGCGACCGGTCACGCTGTCCGGGTTGAGCGCAATGTGTTCTGGAGTGCCTGTCGCCACCACTTGGCCGCCTCCGCTGCCACCCAACGGCCCCATGTCTATCACCCAGTCAGCGGTTTTGATCACGTCCAAATTGTGCTCAATCACCACCATGGTGTTGCCCGCTTCAACCAATTGGCGCAATACTTTGAGCAGCAAATCGATATCTGCAAAATGCAAACCCGTGGTCGGTTCATCCAAGATGTAAAGCGTTCTGCCGGTGTCGCGCTTGCTGAGTTCCAGCGCCAGCTTGACCCGTTGCGCCTCACCGCCAGACAAAGTGGTGGCCGCCTGACCTAAGCGTATGTAGCCCAAGCCCACTTCCATCAAGGTGGTGAGCTTGCGCGCCAAGGTCGGTACCGCTTTGAAAAACGCCAGCGCGTCTTCCACGGTCATGTTCAAAATCTGAGCGATGTTTTTGCCCTTGTATTGCACGTCCAGGGTTTCGCGGTTGTAACGCTGGCCCAGACACACATCGCAAGGCACATACACATCAGGTAAAAAATGCATTTCCACTTTGACCATGCCGTCGCCTTGGCAGGCGTTACAGCGTCCGCCGTCCACATTGAAAGAGAAACGACCGGGCCCGTAACCACGCTCGCGCGCCATCGGCACCTCGGCCATCAACTCGCGCAGCGGTGTGAACAAACCGGTGTACGTGGCCGGGTTGGAGCGCGGTGTGCGGCCTATCGGGGACTGATCCACATTGATGACTTTGTCAAAGTGATACAGGCCCAGAATGTCGTCATGAGCTGCCGGTTCTTCGTGTGCGCGGTGAATTTGCCGGGCCACCGCCGCGTACAAAGTGTCATTCACCAAAGTGGATTTGCCCGAGCCGGACACACCGGTCACGCAGGTGAACAAGCCGACTGGAAATTCGACCGTCACGTTTTGCAGGTTGTGGCCGCGCGCGCCGACCACGGTCAAGGCTTGCTTGGCCACGGTGCGGTTGGCCGGTATGACCGGGCTGCCAAACACATTGCTGGCCACCGGTTGCGCTGCTTGTGTGGTGGTTTGCTGCAATAACCAATCGCGGCGTTTGTCAGGCACTTCAATCGACAAAGCACCGCTCATGTAACGCCCGGTGAGCGAGTCAGGATTGGCCTCGATCTGCGCGGGCGTGCCTTGCGCCATGACGCGCCCGCCGTGCACGCCTGCACCCGGGCCCATGTCTATGCAATAGTCAGCCGCGCGGATCATGTCTTCGTCGTGCTCGACCACCAACACGCTGTTGCCGATGTCGCGCAAATGTTTGAGCGTATCAATCAAGCGGTCGTTGTCGCGCTGATGCAAACCTATGCTGGGTTCGTCCAACACATACATCACACCGGTGAGTCCAGAGCCTATTTGCGAAGCGAGTCGAATGCGCTGGGCTTCACCGCCGGACAAGGTGTCGGCACTGCGTGACAGGCTGAGGTAGGTCAAACCCACATCGTTCAAAAACTTCAAGCGGTTGGCGATTTCTTTCACCACTTTGTCGGCGATATCGGCTTTGTTACCTTCAAGCTTGAGGTTTTGAAAATAGGTCTGGCATTCGGACAAGGTGGTGTGGCTGACATCGTGCAGTGTGCGCGCCTGCGGGCCCGTGCCTAGGCGCACATGGCGTGCTTCAGCACGCAAGCGTGTGCCCTCGCAAGCCAGACACGCGCGGTGACCACGGTATCGCGCCAGCTCTTCGCGCACCAGCGACGAATCGGTGTCGCGATAGCGGCGGCTCATGTTGTTCACAATGCCTTCAAACGGATGCGACTTGCTGGTCTTGCGACCGGCCTTGGCGCCTGACTCGAGCACATAGCTGAATTTGATGTCTTCTTCACCTGAGCCAAACAGCAGCACTTGCTGGACGTTCTCCGGCAACTGCTCAAACGGTGTGTCCAGATCGAAGCCATAGTGTTTGGCCAGGCTCTCGAGCATGGCGAAGTAATAGGCGTTGCGCTTGTCCCAGCCTTTGATGGCGCCGCTGGCCAAACTGATGTCAGGAAACGCGACGATGCGTGCGGGATCGAAAAAACTTTGCTCGCCCAAACCTTCGCAGTCCGGGCAAGCGCCCAGCGGTGAATTGAATGAGAACAAACGCGGCTCGAGTTCGCCAATGGCAAAACTGCAATGTGGACACGCAAACTTGGCGTTGAACGCATGCTCTGTACCGGTGTCTAAGTCCAGCACGAGCGCGCGACCGTCGGCCAGTCGCAACGCAGTTTCCATGCTTTCGGCGATGCGCTGCAACATGTCAGGGCGCACTTTGAGCCGGTCTATCACCACATCGATATCGTGTTTTTCGTTTTTCACCAATGTGGGCAAATCGGCCAGTTCCACCACCTTGCCATCCACGCGAAAACGCACAAAGCCTTGGGCCTGCATTTGGGTGAACACTTCGGTGAATTCGCCTTTGCGTTCGCGTGCGACCGGCGCCATCAACAAAATGCGGGTCTCGGGGGGCAAGGCCAATACCGCGTCCACCATTTGCGACACGCTGGAGGCTTGCAAAGGCACGCCGTGCTCGGGGCAATGCGGCGTGCCCGCACGCGCGAACAGCAAACGCAGGTAATCGTGAATCTCAGTCACAGTGCCGACGGTAGAGCGCGGGTTGTGGCTGGTGGCTTTTTGCTCAATCGCAATCGCCGGTGACAAACCTTCTATCAAGTCAACATCGGGCTTGTCCATGCGCTGCAAAAACTGGCGCGCATAGGCCGACAAG
>CANGCZ010000100.1 GCA_947452325.1 Comamonadaceae bacterium
AGCAAAACCCGGCTGGGTTTGAAAGACTTTGACCCTTGCACGATTTTGTTGAACAACGATTTGAGTGCGGGTATTCCGGGTATTTTGGAGGACTTGCACGAGCAACACCTGTTGCCCCCGCTGCACGCAGGCTGGTGTGTGCGTCGCAAAAGTGTGCATTTTGCGAACTACGAGGAAGTGGCCAAGCGTTTTGGCAAATTGTTGGGTATTGATCCCTGGCTGATCAATCCCATGTTCAGCCAATGTGGCGAGGTGAATTTCGCCGAGGGCGAAGGCATGGAGTGTCTGACCACGAACGTCGACGCTTTGCTGACCAAGATACGGCGCAAATACAAAGAATTCGGCATTCACGAAAAACCGTTTGTCATCGTCAAAGCCGACAACGGCACCTATGGCATGGGCATCATGACGGTGCGCGATGTCAAAGACCTGGAAGTGCTCAACCGCAAAACCCGCAACAAAATGAGTGTGGTCAAAGACGGTCAAGAGGTCAACCAAGTCATCATTCAGGAAGGCGTTCAGACCAACGAACGCATCAACGACGCGGTGGCCGAGCCTGTGGTTTACATGATGGACCGGTATGTTGTCGGTGGCTTTTACCGGGTTCATGCCGACCGCGGCATTGATGAAAACTTGAACGCGCCCGGCTCAAGCTTTGTGCCGCTGGCGTTTGAGCAAAGCGCCCATACCCCGCAGCCGGGCATGAAGCCCGGTGCCAGTGCGCCCAACCGCTTTTATATGTATGGCGTGATCGCCCGCCTGGCCATGCTGGCGGCCAGCTACGAGCTGGAAGCCACCGACCCGGATGCCGAGGTCTACGAGTAAAAAATAGCTCGTTTGCTGCAATGCGGAATCGGTAAACTCTGCGCTTCCTAGTTTTGCGGTGCAGCGGCGTACGTCGCTTGATGTTTTATGAGTGAAGCGATCAGCCAGGACCACCACCAATCTTCGTTAGCGGGTCTGACATTGGGCGCCATTGGTGTGGTGTACGGAGACATCGGCACCAGCGTGCTGTACTCCATCAAAGAGGTGTTTGGCTCCGGCCACGTGGCCTTCACCCCGGACAACGTCTACGGCATTTTGTCGATTTTCTTTTGGACGCTCACTTTTATTGTGTCCATCAAATACGTGAGTCTGGTGCTGCGCGCGGACAACAACGGTGAAGGCGGACTGGTGGCCATGCTGGCGCTGGCGTCTTCTTCTGTCCGGGATAAACCGCGCTTGCGCAGCGTGTTGCTGGTGGTTGGTATTTTTGGCACTTGTTTGTTTTACGGGGACGGCGTTATCACCCCGGCGATTTCGGTGTTGTCAGCAGTAGAGGGTTTGGAGGTGGTGTCGCCCACATTTAAAAAGGCTGTCATCCCTTTGACCCTGGTGATTTTGTTGTGTTTGTTTGCGGTACAAAAACGCGGCACAGGCGGCATAGGCCAATTTTTCGGGCCAATCACCATGGTCTGGTTTATAGCCATTGCGGCTTTGGGTCTGTACCACATTGTCGGGCACCCGGAGATTTTGTGGGCCATCAGCCCGCATTACGCCGTCATGTTTATCTGGAACCAGCCGTTCACGGCTTTCATTATTCTGGGCGCAGTGGTGCTGTGCGTGACTGGCGGTGAAGCCTTGTATGCCGACATGGGGCATTTCGGCAAAAAGCCGATACGCCTGGCCTGGTTCGGCATAGTCATGCCTTGTCTGACCTTGAATTATTTCGGTCAAGGCGCTTTGTTGCTGAGCGACCCGTCTGCGGTGGATAACCCGTTTTTCAACATGGCACCCGATTGGGCGCTGATTCCTCTGGTGATTCTGGCCACGGCCGCCACGGTGATTGCATCCCAGGCCTTGATCACCGGCGCATTCAGCGTGACCAAGCAAGTCATTCAACTTGGCTTTTTGCCGCGTTTGCAAATATTGCACACCAGCGCCAGAGACACCGGCCAGATTTACATGCCGCTGGTCAACTGGGGCTTGTTTGTGGTGATCGTGCTGGCGGTGGTGATGTTCAAAACCTCTAGCAACCTGGCCGCCGCTTACGGTATTGCTGTGTGTACAGACATGTTGATCACCACGGTGCTGACATTTTTCGTGATTCGCTTTGCATGGAAATACCCGCTGTGGCTGTGCATTGCCACCACCTCGGTGTTTTTCCTGGTCGATCTCGCTTTCTGGAGTTCCAATTTACTCAAACTGGCCGATGGCGGCTGGTTCCCCTTGTTCATCGGCGGCTTGATTCTGACGCTGATGCTGACCTGGCGCGACGGCCGTTCATTGCTGCATCACAAAACCCGCGATGAAGCCATGGACCTGAGTTCGTTTTTGTCGGCACTGTTTCTCGCCCCGCCGACCCGGGTTGACGGCACGGCTGTGTTTTTGACCTCAGAGGACGGTATCGTGCCCAACGCCATGCTGCACAACCTCAAACACAACAAAGTGCTGCATGAACAAAACCTGTTTGTCACTGTGCGCAACCATGAAGTGCCGTGGATAGCCACCGACAAGCGCATCGAATTGCAAGACCTGGGACACCAGTGCTGGCAGGTCATGGTGCATTACGGCTTCATGGACGACCCGGATGTGCCTTTTGCGCTGAGTTTGTTGCGTGGACAGGTAGGCGATATCAATGCCATGAACACCAGTTATTTCTTGTCACGCGACAGCATTGTGCCCACCGTCGGCGGCGGCATGTCGCAGTGGCGTGAAAAATTGTTTGCCCAGATGTACTTGAACGCCAGTGCAGCGGCGGACTTTTTGAATTTGCCCAGTAACTCGGTGGTGGAGATGGGCAGCAAAATCGAAATCTGATGCGGCGGCTGAGCTTGCCGGTTACGCGCTGTTAACCTAGGCCCATGGACATATTGTTTGTTTGCGACCCGCTGGCTTCTTTTCACATTGAGAAGGACAGCACTTTCACCATGATGCGTGAGGCGCAAAAGCGCGGCCACACCGTGTGGGCTTGTGAAACACAAGACCTGTTTTGGCAAAGCGGTGCGCGCGTGAGCGCCTGCATGCACTCGCTCGAGATGACTGCGCGCTCGCCCGACTGGTTCACGCTGACGGGCAGCAAAACACAGGCCTTGGCTGAGCTGCACGCGGTGGTGATGCGCAAGGACCCGCCGTTTGACAACGAATTTTTTTACGCCACGCATTTGCTGAGCCAGGCCGAGCGCGAAGGCGCGCGCGTGTTCAACGGCCCGCAGGCCTTGCTCGAGCATTCTGAAAAGCTGGCGTTGATGGAGTTTGCGTCTTTTGCCAGCCCCACACTGGTGACGCGCAGCCCGCAGGCTGTGCGGGACTTTCATGCAGAACACAGCGACATCATTTTGAAGCCGCTGGACGGCATGGGCGGCATGGGCATATTCCGTGTCAAAGCCGATGGATTAAACCTAGGCAGCATCATCGAAACTTTGAACCGCGATGGCAGCACCAGCGTCATGGTGCAAAAGTTTCTGCCAGCCATTGCGCAAGGTGACAAGCGCGTGTTGGTGATTGATGGCGAACCGGTGCCGTTTGCATTGGCGCGCATTCCCCAGGGCAACGAGGTGCGCGGTAACCTGGCCGCCGGGGGCAAAGGCGTGGCACAGCCATTGAGCTCTCGCGACAGGCAGATCGCTGAAACACTCGGCCCGGTGCTGGCAGCACGCGGTTTGTTGCTGGTGGGTTTGGACATCATCGGCGACTGTCTGACCGAAATCAACGTCACCAGCCCGACGTGTTTCAGAGAAATCACCGACCAGACCGGTTTCGATGTGCCGGCCATGTTTCTGACTGCGCTTGAGCGCCGCGCTGCTTCCCCGCCTTGAGCCCGTATGGCCCTGACACACGTTGTACCTAAGTGATGAAGGTCTTTCTTGAACAGGCTTTATTTGAGCCATTTGACTACGCGGCCAAGGACAGGTTGGGCGCCTTAAAGCCGTTCGAATACGCACAAACACGCAACCATGTGCAAGGCGCAGTCAGCATGCTCTCGCCTTATCTGACCCACGGTGTCTTGAGCGTGCCCGATGTGGCCGAGCACATGTACCGGGTGCACCGCATGGGCGCACAGCATAAATTCATTTTTGAGCTGGCCTGGCGCGAATACTTTCAGCATGTCGAGCAATCCCTGGGTGAAGCCATTCACCATAACTTGCATGATGGCGTGTTGCCCGATGATGCCTACAGCCAGCAAATGCCGCCCGATGTGCGCAGCGGCGCCAGTGGCGTTCCCGCCATAGACCAAGCGGTAAGGCAGTTGTATTTCAACGGTTATGTCCACAACCACGCCCGATTGTGGCTGGCCAGTTACCTGGTCCATATACGCAAAGTGCATTGGCGCACAGGCGCCGACTGGATGTACAGCCATTTGCTCGATGGCGATATCGCCAGCAACTACCTGAGCTGGCAATGGGTGGCGGGGACGGCCAGCAGCAAACCCTATTTGTTCAATGCAGCCAATGTGGCGGTGCACGCCGCAGAAGCCTGGCACAGTCCGCATACCGTGATCGATCAGGACATGGACATCATCGACATGATTGCCCGCAGTCGCGCCACCTTCACTCAGGCCTCACAGGCATTTGCTGCTGTGCAGGAGCCGGATCTGTTGTCAACCCCACCGGCTGAAGCTGGACTGCTACCGGCTGGTTTGGCGGCAGACAAATTGACAGACCGCGAGGTCTGGTGGATACACCCTTGGTCCTTGTCGGACAAACTGCCGCCGGCCATGCCGACGGACGCCATGCGGGTGGCAGCCTGTTGGCACGAATGGACACTGCAACGGCCTTGGAGTCTGATGCGCTGGTTGTTTGTGGCCAAGGGCATGCACCACCTGGCTTCGCATTGCTGGTTTGAGGATGCGGCGCGTTTGAGCGAGATATTCAGCAAAGCCCGGGCAGTCCACGTCTGGGACCACCGCAGCCTGCCGGACTGGCCGGGCGTGAATTGGGTGCGCCACAGCCCGCCACGCCTGTGGCCGGCGCAGGAAGAGCATTGCAAATCGTTTTCCGCCTGGTGGAGCAAGGTCAACCGCTACAGACTGACATTGCCGCAGTTGTTAAGGCGGGTGGCTTGAATATTTTGTAATTAATTAAATAGCGCAATTAATTAATTATTTAATATAATAGATTTATTTTTAAGGTAAATGAATCTATGTGGTTAATCACACGCCATGGCTTTTTCAGCATCGTAGAAAAACCCGGGGACAGGGCACAGACTCGCCTGACCGTGCGTAGTCGTGTGGCCAAAGACCTGGATAACTTGCGAAATACGCTGTTGCCTTCATTGACGGCAACTCAGCAAAGCGATGACACCGATTACAGGTACCGAGCGCATGCAGACAAAACTGCGGTGGCGCAAGCCTTTGCGCAAGCTGCCATGGAGATTGACTACAGCAACTTCAAAAACACCGTGGCTCAAGAGCAAGGGTATGAGCGCGCACATGTGTACGGCGATGTGTGGTCTGTGCTGTATGACTTGCAGCGCAGCAATCAGGTCTAACTGCTTTAACGACACGTTTCAAAAAACGGTTAGCGTGGCCTGGCTGATCTTGTACGAGGATTAGAAATGGACAGAGAAAAAGAAGCCTTAAAGAAACTTCACACCGACTCAGCAGGCGTTCCGACCTATGGGTCGGAATATTCCTGCTTGCCGCAGACTCAGAGTGCGGCCTTCACCTTCAGGCGCCACGCATGCAACAAGGGCTCTGTGTAGCCGCTGGGTTGCGCCATGCCTTGGAACACCAGGTCGGTGGCTGCCAGGTAAGCCTTGGAGGTCGTGAAATGCCCCGCCATGGGTTGGTACAGCGCGTCCCCTGCGTTCTGTTTGTCCACCACCGCAGCCATGCGTTCAAACGTGGCACGCACTTGCGCTTCGCTGACCACGCCGTGTTTCAGCCAGTTGGCGATGTGCTGGCTGGAAATACGCAATGTGGCACGGTCTTCCATCAGGCCGACGTTGTGTATGTCGGGCACTTTAGAGCAGCCCACACCTTGATCGACCCAGCGCACCACATAGCCCAAAATGCCTTGCACGTTGTTGTCTAACTCTTGCTGTTTGTCGGCTTCGCTCCAATCGGCCTTGGCCACCACCGGCACGGTCAACAAGTCTTTCAGTAATGCTGCGTGCTGTTTGTCTGCGTCAATCTTTTCAAGTTCTTTTTGTACATCGCTGACCAGCACCTGGTGGTAGTGCATGGCGTGCAGCGTGGCGGCGGTGGGGCTGGGCACCCAGGCGGTGTTGGCGCCGGCTTTGGGGTGCGCGATTTTTTGCTCCATCATGGCTTTCATCAAATCGGGCATGGCCCACATGCCTTTGCCGATTTGCGCTTTGCCGCGCAGGCCGCAAGACAAGCCGACCAGCACATTGTTTTTCTCAT
>CANGCZ010000101.1 GCA_947452325.1 Comamonadaceae bacterium
CTTTGGCTTGTGGCGCTGCGGTAGCAGAGCGGGTGTTGCAAGGCCAACCGGTTCCCTTGTGGCTGAAACTCGGTTTTCAATTGGCACGCTTGGCGGCCATCAATAATGTGCGCCGCTTACTGGGTCTGGAGCGAGCCCGATTTCTGATGACAGGTGCCGCACCCATCTCGCCGGATCTGGTGCGCTGGTACTTGGCGCTGGGTATTCCCATGGTCGAGGGCTGGGGCCAGACCGAATGCTGCGCCGTCGCCACCTTGACACCGATTCACGATGTGGTGCCAGGCACTATAGGCAAAGCTGCGCCATTCAATGAAGTCAAAGTCGACCCAAGCACCCAGGAGTTGCTGATACGCGGCCCCAATGTGTTCATGGGTTACTTGAATCAGCCGGAGAAAACCGCTGAGACCGTAGGCGCCGACGGCTGGTTGCATACCGGAGATGTAGGCAGTATGGATGCACGGGGATTTTTCAAAATCACCGACCGCATGAAGGACATCATCATCACAGCAGGTGGCAAAAACATCACACCCAGCGAATGGGAAAACGAATTGAAGTTTTCACCTTATGTCACTGATGCCGTGGTCATTGGCGACAAACGCCCCTACTTGACGGTCATCATCATGATCGATTTGGATAACGTAGAGAAATACGCTCAAGACCATGACGTGCCGTTTTCCAACTACGCCAGCCTCACCCGTACCGCACATGTACAAGCCTTGATTCAAGCAGAAATCGACAAGGTAAACACCAAGTTTGCCCGGGTCGAGCAAATCAAAAAATTCAAGCTGCTAGACACCCAGCTCACCGCCGAAGACGATGAACTGACGCCAACCATGAAACTCAAACGCAAATTTGTCGAGAAGAAATACGCTGAAATGATTGAATCCATGTACCGTGGATGAATTCAAGCCTTTGATCAGCGCAACACCAGCACTGGTATCTTCACGTGCGTCAACACAGCCAGCGTCTCACTGCCCAATAGCAAACGCTTGATGCCTTTGCGTCCGTGAGACGCCATGACTATCAACTCGGCCTTGATTTGCTCCGCCTGATCAATCAAACCCTGAGCGATGTCATCTGACTTGATCACCAGCGTGTTGGCGTTCACCCCCAATGCAGCGGCCTGTGTTTGTACCTTGTCTAATACCTTTTGCGCGGTTTGCACCCACTGCTCTTCGATTTTTTTGCTGTCTATATCGGATACTGCAAATGAACCATCGAAATAGGTTTGTATGTAATGGGGCACCACCTTAACCACCAGCAACTCAGCGTGAAACGCCGCCGCCATGGCAATGGCGCTGTGCTCGGCTTTGTGTGAAAGTGATGAACCGTCTGTGGCTAACAAAATGCGTTTGTACATGGTGCTGTCTTTCTTGTTTGTCCCCCACCCCGTTGGCAAAGGCTCAGGTATTCAGCTTAAAAGTTGGCACGCTAAACCGTATTGATGCTTGTCAATGGAATAGCTGATAGTCAGCTGTTCCACCCCGGCCAGCACCAAGGCGATACGCTGTGCGTCAGACCGCTGTACAAACCCCAAGCGGCAGTCACCGCCAGCATCAAACCGGAGACACGCGTGCCCAGGTTTTGCCAATCTTTCATTGGTTTAATTGGGGTCAGGTTCCAATTAATTTGAACCTGAGTCCAATCAGAGATGTGCGACCAGCACCAGGGAAACACGGTCAGCATCAAGCCGCCGCCGATGGCAAACGCGGCCATCACCATGGCACCTTGCAAAGCACCTGCGGTGAACATAGCCACCAGCAATGCGGAGTACAACAATCCGCAAGGCAACAAAGACCAGGCCATGCCCAGCCACAGAGGCGACAAGTTGCGTCCGCCGACCTTGGCGGCACGGCCCGACACAAGCTGCCAAATCTGCTGCGCAGTGCGGCTCAGCCACAGCGGTTGCTCTGCTCGCCAAATCAACCACAGTCCCCACAACACAGCTGCAATATGCAACATACTCCACAACGGGTGCAGCACCTTGGTTTCTTGTGCCAGCCAACCGAGCGCGTTCATAGACTCGGCCGCCACCGCACCCAAGCCAGCGTAACCGGCCAAACGTCCGGCTTGAAACAACAACAAACTGCGTACCGCAGAATTCCCGGGCATACGCGATACACCCATGCAGGCCGAGCCGCACATGGCCAGACAATGCGGTCCACCCGCCAAACCCATCAGCAAAGCGCTGATCAACAAGGTTTGCAACATCAGAGGATTTTCGAGAAATGCGCCCGCTGACCATCGGCTTGCGCGTACTTATCAAACACCATGGCAATCGCACGCACCAGGTACCAACCCGTGCGAGTGACCTCTATGGCTTGTGCGTCCATGTTGACCATGCCTTGTGTGACAAACGACTTCAACTGCATTAACTCGCGCGCAAAATAAGCGTTGAAGTCCAGCAAATACGATTGTTCGATGTCGCGCATTTCCACCCTGCCCTGACACATCAAGGCCATGATGATGCTGCGCCTGGCCAAATCGTCACGGGTCAGCGACAAGCCTTTGACGACCGGCAAGCGGCCGTGCTGCAACATATCGCTGTACTCGTCCAGGGTCCTGGCGTTTTGCACATAAGCCGCGCCCATGCTGCCGATGGCAGACACACCCAAGCCTATCAAGTCACCATCAGGGCGCGTGCTATAGCCCTGAAAATTGCGGTGCAAACGGCCTTGCCGCTTGGCCACCGACAAGCTGTCATCAGGCAAAGCGAAATGGTCCATGCCAATGTAGACATAGCCTGCTGCTTGCAGCAATTGCAAAGCCATGGCGAGCATGCCGGTTTTGTCTTTGCCTGTGGGCAAAGATTCAATAGCGATATGACGCTGTGGCTTGAAGCGGGCAGGCAAATGGGCATAACCATACATGGCCAGCCTGTCGGGTCGCAGTGCCAACACGCTTTCCAAAGTCTGCTTCCAGCTTGCCAATGTTTGCAAAGGCAAACCGTAAATCAAATCCAGATTGATCGAACCAAAGCCAGTGCGCCGCGCTTTTTGTATCAACCCGTCTATCGATTCAAAGGTTTGCACACGATTGACTGCTTGCTGTACTTGCGGGTCAAAATCCTGCACCCCCAGACTGACACGGTTGAAACCCATAGACCACAAGCTGTCCAGTCTTTCGTCGTCAACCGTGCGCGGGTCCACCTCTACAGCAAACTCACCGCCGGGTTGCCAATGAAACGCGGTTTGCAACAAGCGCATCAGGCGCTGTAATTCTTTGTCTTTGTAAAAAGTCGGGGTGCCGCCGCCCAGATGCACTTGTGAAACAGTCTGGGCCTCGCCCAAGTGCGGCAACAGCAACTCAAGCTCGCGTTCCAAATCGTCCAGATAGTCCAAGGCCCGCTGGTAATTGCCAGTGATGATTTTGTTGCAAGCGCAGTAGTAACACAAAGATGCACAAAAAGGCAGATGCACATACAACGAAAGAGGGGTGGATACAGAACGCGGGCTGAGCGTTCGCTCCTGCAAAGCCTGCACATACTGTGTCTCGCCAAAAGCTTCAACAAACCGGTCTGCTGTCGGGTACGAGGTATACCTCGGCCCCGGCACATCAAATTGTTGAAGAATATCGGTTGAAATGATCATGTTGGTCGTCTTTAGCACTGATAATGTGCCTATGTTCGGTGCAATATGCATTGAGCTAAGTCAAACAAAGTTTTTATTGCGCTTCAAAAAAGGTTCTACGACTGCCATGAACCCACAGACTTTCAAAGTCGCTTGCTCCAATTGCAATTTGCGCGAACTCTGCCTGCCAGTGGACCTGAGCGCCGCTGACATAGACCGCATCGACACCTTGGTTGGTAACCGCCGCAAAGTGGAACGCGGTGACTCCCTTTATCACAACGGCGCAGAATTCAACTCCTTGTTTGCCATCAGAACCGGTTTTTTCAAGACCAGCGTCACTCTCGAAGACGGCCGAGAACAAGTCACCGGTTTTCAAATGGCCGGCGAAATCATAGGCTTGGACGGCATCGTCAGCGACAAACACACTTGCGATGCAGTCGCCCTGGAAACAGCCGAAGTATGTGTGATGCCGTTTGACAAAATCGAAGAGTTGTCGCGCGAGGTCAACGCACTTCAACACCATGTACACAAAATCATGAGTCGTGAGATCGTGCGTGAACACGGCGTCATGATGATGTTGGGAAGCATGCGGGCCGAAGAGCGTTTGGCCGCTTTTTTACTGAACCTGACCACGCGTTTGCATGCACGCGGTTTCTCACGTTCGGAGTTGGTGTTGCGCATGACGCGCGAAGAAATCGGCAGCTACTTGGGTTTGAAAATCGAAACCGTGAGTCGCACCTTTACCAAACTGGTCGACGACGGTGTATTGGAAGTCAAGCAGAAAAACCTGCGCATACTCAAACCTGAAGCGCTGAAAGAGTTGGTCAACGCGCCTGCTTGTTAATCAAAAAATAGTCTGAAAGTAAAGATCTTATTTCAGCAAATGATTTTTGATATCAGAGGTGGTCAAGTAGCTTTTAACGCCAAAATAAACAATAAGAACCACCACCAGCAAAGCCATAAAGATTTCTGTCAGCAACAAGCCGTCTTCGGTTTTGAGAAATGGGAAATGTTCAAAATTCATTCCAAAAAAACCAGTGATTAAATTCAGCGGCAAAAAGATAGCGGTCAGCGCTGTCAATGTTTTCATCACATCGTTGTTTCGATTACTTTGGATATTGAAATGCATTTGCACCGCTGTCTCGGCGCTTTGCTCCAGCCTGTTGACATGGTGCACCACCCGCTCAATGTGTTCAAGCACATCTCTGCTACGCACCTTCACCAATTCCAAGTCTTTGTTCGAGAGTGAATCCGTTTCCAGCCACGAATCCAAAGCCTCAATCCAGTCCTGTATTGCTGCGCGTTGGTCTTCACAGATTTCATCCAAATAATGCAGTGTTAATCGCGAATCCAATAAGGCGCTCCAATTGTTAAATCGTGCTCTGGGATTGATCAATTCACTTTGCCAATGATCCAACTGACGGGTCAGTTCTTTGCGTAAATCCAGATAGCCGTCAACGACAAGACCAATCATTCTGAGCATCAGATCCACAGGGTTATTGGGCAAGCGGCTGCTGGAATGAGCCGAACTGGAGATGGTGACTGTATTGAACAGCTTGTTTGCAAACAGATCCCGGACTGCGCAATCCGCAGGGTGCACAGAAATGATCAATTTGTCAAACACCAATAAGCTGATCGGACTGGTGTCAATCCGCTTCAAAATGGGCGGACCGCCCTTTGTTCTTGAGGTGTGCAGAATTTCGCCAGGACTTGAAATATCAGTTTCGGTTCGCCCTCTTGCCAAGCGTCTGAAAATAATGATGTCGTATTCAGACGTGTAGTCGTAATGCGAAGGCAGTTGGTTATTCAAAATATCTGAGATATGCAAGTCCAGCACTTGAACCTGGTAAAGCTTGTCCAGCATGAATTGAATATCAGCCAGATGCACTTCAAATTCACGCCGGGTCAAGCTCAGCCAATGAAACCCTTGGCTTATCGGGCCTTGCACCAGAAATTCGTTTTCGGTGATAGCGCTGTTGTTGATGTATAGGTTACGCATGTGTATTCCAATGATTATGGAGGCAAGCATTTAGCTTGCGTGAATTGCCATTCGGGGCTGTCTGTGCTCAATGCCACACGGAAACCGCCTTCAGCGGATTGCGCTACCAGTACACCATAGTCCGACAAATGCCGGGATTGGGCCGCATCACTGGCAAAACGCCAGACTTGGTTTAAATGGTCAACCTTGCCTACCCAGCTTTCGGCTAATCTTGGATTCAAACCCGGTAGAAGGCGAACCACATGAATATGCAATTGGTTTTGAGATCGCTTGAAAGTGGGATTGACAGCCAATGCAATCTCCTAAGCAGGGATGCGCTGTAAAGCAACATCCCAGGCAAATTGCCAAATGCCATCAGGCCTTCGAACATCTTCCACACCAGTCACCACAGATTTAGGAAGCACCAAGCCGTGAACAAAATCCGCAGGGCAGCCGCACATTTTGATGTCCCGCATTGCCACAAAATCGGAGTTTTCAGCCCACACTTCAATGGACGCTGTACACGTGGGCTGGCTTGAACAATGCGCAGACAATTGTGGCGATCTGCATTGCAGACAATAATTTTCTGCCTTTGTATTCAAGCAGTTTTGAACTATGTCTAAAAGAATGTCGCTTTTGGGATTCGCTAAGCTGACCTCTGCATAGAGTAAGCAGGGAATCAGAAAACAAACAAGTACGAAATGGCGGGCTATCCAGAATGGATAGCGTAAATTCAAAATTGTCATATGTACTCAGTTTACTCA
>CANGCZ010000102.1 GCA_947452325.1 Comamonadaceae bacterium
AGACGTGAACGCTTCTTTCAGCAAAGCTTTGACATGCGCGACTTCATAGGTGTGCACCGTCTTCAACCACTGCACACCCAGGCCTTGCAGCGTGGATTCGATGGTCATGTTGGTGTGCGACAAGCTGCTGTGTTTGTCCAAGGCGGCTTGCTTTTCGGCTTCCATGGGTGTGGAGATGATATCTTGCGTGCCGGTGGCCGAGGTGTAGCCGTTTTTGAAAATCAACAACACCGCGTCGTCGCCGTTGAACAAGG
The DNA here is from genome assembly GCA_947452325.1 of Comamonadaceae bacterium. Lineage (GTDB taxonomy): Bacteria > Pseudomonadota > Gammaproteobacteria > Burkholderiales > Burkholderiaceae_C > Limnohabitans. The sequence goes on from CANGCZ010000102.1 coordinate 255, forward strand.
CGCTTTGCACGCCGGTAAGCAAACCGTTGTGCCAGAAACCGCCGTCACCCATGATGGCCAGCGTGCGTCTTTGCATCATCGGCGAGACACCGGCGCGGCTGGCCAAACTCATGCCGTAACCCAAAATGGAATGACCGGTGGAGAAGGGCTCGAACGTGCCCAAGGCGTGGCAGCCGATGTCGGCGGCGATATGCAAATCACCAATCTCTTGCTGCACCAGTTTCAGTGCAGAAAACACCGGACGCTCCGGGCAGCCTATGCAAAAACCGGGCGGGCGCGCAGGCAAGGCCTGGCCGAGCGCTTTGGCCACATCGGCGCGGCGTTGCTGTAAATCCATTGACCATTGCTGCGCAGTTTGTGCGGTGTCTGCAGACAAGTACTTGGCGATGAAAGGCGACAAGCCACTGGTGATGGCCTCGACGTTGTATTCACCCGCGCCGGGCAACATGTCTTTGCCATGCAATGGCGTGTGTATGCCACGGCGGCGCAGTTGCGTGGCAATGTCTTGTTCGATGTATTCGGGCTGGCCTTCTTCGATCACCAGCACCGCGCGTTTGCCTTGGCAAAAATCCGTTACCTGCTCCGGCACCAGCGGGTAGGTGACATTCAGCACCAGCATGGGAATGTCGCATTCGCCGAAAGCATTCGCCAGCCCCAGCAATTGCAGGCTGCGAAGCAAACTGTTGTACAAACCGCCTTGCACAATCAAACCCAGGTCCGCGTGTTTTTCGCCCGGCATCAACTCATTCAAACCGTTTGTGACGATGTACTCACGCGCCGCCGGAATGCGTTCCTCGAGTTTGCGCTTTTCTTGTTTAAAAGTGACCGGCGGGTGCGCCAAGCGCATGTAATCGAACTTGGCCGGCTCGGCCATCAAGTGACGCGTCGATACTGCCGGTGCGCGGTTGGTCTTGGCAACAAAACTGCCTCGTACATGGCAGGCGCGTATGCGTAATTCCAAAATGCACGGCATGTTCGATGCCTCGGACAAAGCGAAACCGTGTTCCACCATGTCAACCATGCGCGTGAGATCGGGGCGTGGATCGAGCAAACACAGGGTGCTTTTCAGCGCATACGCATGGGTGCGTTCTTGAATGACGGATGCGCCTTCGCCATAGTCTTCACCGACCACGATCAACGCGCCGCCGACCACACCGGGTGAAGCCAGATTGGACAATGCATCACTGGCCACGTTGGTGCCGACAATGGATTTCCATGTGACCGCACCGCGCAAGGGGTAATGGATGCTCGCACCCAGCATGGCCGCTGCAGAGGCTTCGTTGGAACAGGCCTCGACATGCACACCCAGCTCTTGCATCAACGGTTTGGCTTGCACCATCACGTCCAGCAAATGCGACACCGGTGCGCCCTGGTAGCCGCCGACATAGGCCACGCCCGATTGCAACAAAGCTTTGGTCACCGCCAGAATGCCTTCGCCATGAAAACGCTCGCCGTCCTTTAAACGCAGTGACTTGATTTCTTCAACAAATGAAACTTCCAAACCCCGGCTCCCTGTGAACAACAATAGGCATTGACGGTATGCAACAGCGACCGATCATAGAAGACCGGCCTGCATGGTAGATTTGCCCTATGAATGCATCTACTGACAACACACAACCCCGATTGACTTCGCTGGCCCACGGCGGCGGCTGCGGCTGCAAGATCGCGCCCGGCGTGCTGCGCGACATCCTCTCGAACATGAAAGGTTTTGCGTTGCCGCCGCAGTTGCTGGTCGGCATCGACACCTCGGACGATGCGGCCGTGTATTTGCTCAATGACCAGCTGGCCTTGATTGCCACGACTGACTTTTTCATGCCGGTGGTGGACGACCCGTTTGACTTCGGCCGCATCGCAGCCACCAACGCCATCAGCGATGTGTACGCCATGGGCGGCACACCTATTTTTGCGCTGGCCTTGGTTGGTATGCCCATCAATGTGCTCAGTACGGACACCATAGGCCAGATATTGGCCGGCGGACAAAGCGTGTGTCAGGCCGCAGGCATTCCCATCGCAGGCGGCCACAGCATTGATTCGGTAGAACCGATTTACGGTTTGGTGGTGCTGGGTTTGGCGCACCCGAGTCGCATCAAGCGCAATGCCTCAGCGCAGGCAGGTGACGTGTTGGTGCTGGGCAAACCGCTGGGCGTGGGTGTGCTGTCTGCCGCCTTGAAAAAAGAACAGCTGTCAGCCCAAGGCTATGCGCAAATGATTTCAACCACCACCCGCTTGAACACGCCCGGCCCGGAGCTGGCAGCGATAGACGGCGTGCATGCCATGACCGATGTCACCGGCTTTGGGCTGGCCGGTCATGCCATAGAGTTGGCACGCGGTTCGGGCATGGACGTGCACATAGACTGGACGAAAGTGCCCTTGCTCGATGGCGTGCGTGCCTTGGCTGAGGCGGGTCATATCACCGGTGCGTCTGCGCGCAACTGGAGCGGCTATGGCGCGGATGTGCAATTGCCCGCCAGTGGTTTTGATGTGATTGACCAGGCCTTGCTGAGTGACCCGCAAACCAGCGGCGGCTTGCTGGTCAGTTGTGCCCCTGAATCACTTGACGCAGTGATGGCGGTGTTTGAGCGACACGGTTTTGCGCAGGCGGCGGTGGTGGGTAAGGTGGCTCCTAAAGCGGGTCAACGCCCTGGGTTGAAGGTTTCCAAATAGTTCAAACGCCGCTGAATGAGAAAACAATAGAAGTAGTTTGGTTTTGTAACTTCGGTTGACGCAAATACGATATTTTTTTAAAGTCATTGGTTATTTATATGAAATGAAAGCCAAAGGCCGATGTCTAAAGTAGCTCAAAAACATGTAGTGCCCAGCATGTCCGGAGGATGGGCTGTCAGAAATTCCGGTTCAATTCGTGCTTCCCGTGTGTTCGATACCCAGACAGAGGCTGTTGCATTTGGTCGGCAAGCTGCTAAAAAGGAAGCCACCGAACTTTTTATCCATCGCCGCGATGGTACTGTTCAATCTCGGAGTTCGTATGGAAATGACCCATATCCACCTCGAGGCAAAAAGTAAAATTGATCAACAGTTTTGATAGCAATATATTCATCAATTGCCCATTTGATGAAGAGTTTTCTAAATTATTAAAACCCATTATTTTCACGACTCTTTATGCGAATCTCACGCCGAGAATTTCACTGGAAATGCAGGATTCCGCAAGCAGCAGACTAGAACACATTTTTACTTTGATAGAAGAATCCCAATACGCCATTCATGACTTGTCAAGGCTTGAATACAAGTCGCCCCAAGACCTGCCAAGAATGAATATGCCGTTTGAATTGGGTATTGATTTTGGTGCGCGTCAATTTGGAAATACGAATTTAAAAGAGAAAAAATGCTTGGTGATGGAGACACTGCCTTACCGATATCAAGCTGCGATATCTGATTTGTCAGGCAGAGACATAAAGCATCACAGTAATGACCCTCTGAAAGCGGTTCAAATTGTTCGGGATTGGGTGAGCGCAAACTGCAATCGAACTTTGCCAGCGGCTTCAAAAATTTGGAATTCTTATCTTGATTTCCAGGCTGCCTTGTATGAAGACTTGCAGCACAGGCTGGGTTATTCAGAGAAGGAATTGGACGAAATAAAAATCCCTGAATTGATTGAGCATATGCAAAGCTGGATAGCCGCTCTATGAGCCTCTTGAGTTTAATTGTCGATTTGCAATTAAGCCAAAAATTATTGATCTTTTCGTTCCAATTAACTATTCATCAAAAACCGTAAGTCATTGAAAATATTGGTGTAATTGAACTTTTATCTATTCACATATCTATTCAATGGGCCACTGAATTCCAATGGATTCATATGTTTTCAGTCCGCATACCCCGGATTGACCCGGTCCAGCACCCGCATCATGGCCTCGAAATACAGGCGTTCGCGCTCGGCGATAGGGTGGCGGTCGTTGGGTGAGCGTTGCAGTACTTCTGCCACCACTGCTTCGCTCATCACTTCCAGCTCTTCGCCGGTGCTCATCGCCAGCACTTGGGTTTGGCAGGCCTTCTCCAATTTGTACAAACGCCGGTAAGCCTGCGCCACGGTGTTACCTACCGTCACCACGCCGTGGTTTTTGAGGAACATGACTTGTTTGTCCTGGATCAAGCCGGCCAGGCGTTCGCCTTCGTCCATGGTTTTGGCCAGACCGGTGTAATGGTCGTCATAGGCGATACGGTTATGGAAAAACGCAGCGGTTTGGCTGGCGGCAAGCAGGCGGTTGTTTTTCAACATGTTCAATGCCGTGGCCCAGGGTTGGTGGGTGTGCAACACCACCTTGGCGCCGGTGATGCGGTGCAACGGCGCGTGTATGCATTGCGCGGAGAGTTCGACCACGCCATTGCCCTCGAGCGTTTCACCGGCGTCGTTGAACACAATGATGTCGCTGGCGCGCGCCTCTGACCAGTGCAGACCGTATGGCAGCAGCAAATACTGGTCGCTGCGCCCCGGAACAATCATGGTGAAGTGGTTGTCTATACCTTCTTCCAGGCCGTCGAGCACCGCCAGCCGCAGGGCAGCAGCCAGATGGACTTTGGCTTGCCACACTGGGTCAGTGGCAGCGGAGGTGGGCAGGGTGTGGACAGACATGGGCGACTCTCAGTGATTGCCAAACAAAGGATAAGAATAACTGAATTTACTTTTTCCGCCACATTTGATGATGTCGCTCATGGACAGTCAACGGATGGCGCAATGGTTAAAACTGTCAGTGTTTGCCTCAACTGTTGTGCCCGGCTTTGTCCGCCAACGCCTTTTCAGCTTCTACTTTTAGCGCAAACTCAGCCCGCAAAGCACGCAGTTTCTCGCGCGGGTCTTCGCGGGTCGTGGCTTGTTCCAGTGACATCTCGGCAATGAATCGGCTGGGCATGGCATTCACCATCTCGCGGCCTTTTTTGCGCCGCTTGCTCCAACTCACCACCAGGCTGCGCTGCGCACGGGTGATACCGACATACATCAGTCGGCGTTCTTCTTGGATGCGGGTCAGGTTCAGCGCGTCTTGTTGCAAGCTGACGCCGTCTTCTTCAGGTTTGAACGGCAGCAGGCCTTCGTTGACACCGGCCAACACCACATGCGGCCACTCCAAGCCCTTGGCCGCATGCAAGGTGGACAAGGTGACCACGTCCTGGTCTTTCTCGCGCTCGCTCAAGGTCGACAACAGCGCAATGGTTTGCGCCACCTCCAGCAATGTTTTGCTCTCACTCACCAAGCTGACCCCGGCGGTGTCGTCGATTTCGCCGCCGCAACGCTTGGCCATCCAGTCAACAAAATCCAGCACATTCGTCCAACGTGCCGCCGCCAGTTTTTCGCTGTCCTCGCTGTCGTACAAATGCTTTTCGTAATCCAAATCTTTCAACCACTGCAACAGCAATGCCAGCGCAGCTTCACTGCCTTGCGTGTGTTGGGCGCGGTATTGCAAATCGTTGACCTCGTTGCCGAAGGCTTGCAGGCTGTCGACCGCACGTTGCGGCAACACGCTGACCAGCGAATGGCTGAACACCGCTTCAAACAAACTGATGCGGTACTGACTGGCAAACTCGCCCAACTTTTGCAAGGTGGTGTGGCCGATGCCGCGCTTGGGCGTGGTGACGCAGCGCAGAAACGCCGGGTCGTCGTCGTTGTTGACCAGCAAACGCAACCAGGCGCACAGATCGCGGATTTCGGCGCGGTCAAAAAAACTTTGACCGCCCGAGACTTTGTAGGGAATAGCGGCTTTGCGAAAGGCTTTTTCCAGTACGCGTGACTGGTGGTTGGCGCGGTACAGCACCGCGACATGTTTCCAGTCGCGCCATTGGCTCAAACCCGCGCCGGTGTCACTGCCCGCGCGCAGGCTTTGTATGCGCAAGACGATGCGCTCGGCCTCGTGTTCTTCATTGTCCGCATCCGACAAACGCACCGGTTCACCCGCGCCGAGCTCAGAAAACAGTTTTTTCGGATAAAGCTTGGGGTTGGGGCCGATGACATTGTTCGCCGCTTGCAAAATGGCGCTGGTGGAGCGGTAGTTTTGCTCCAGCTTCACCACTTTGAG
>CANGCZ010000103.1 GCA_947452325.1 Comamonadaceae bacterium
AGGCTCAAAACACGCCGCCTGCCAACAAAGTTTTTCGATTTGTGCCGCATGCCAACCTGGCGGTGCTTGATCCGATCTGGACCACGGCGTATGTGACGCGCAACCACGGCTACATGATTTATGACACCTTGTTTTCCGAAGATGCCAAAGGAAAAATCCAGCCGCAAATGGTGCAAAGTTACAGCACCAGCAAGGACGGCAAAGTCTGGACTTTCAAATTGCGTAGCGGATTGGCGTTTCACGATGGCAAGCCGGTGACCAGTGAAGACGTGGCGGCTTCACTCAAGCGTTGGTCCACGCGTGACACCATGGGCGGGGTGTTGTTTGCATTTGTTGACAAATTGGAAACGCCTGACGCAAACACGTTTCGCATGGTGCTCAAAGAACCTTGTGCCATTGTGCTTGAGGCTTTAGGCAAAGCGTCTTCGAATGTGCCGTTCATCATGCCGGCGCGCATTGCGGCCACGCCCGGCACCGAGCAAATCAAGGAACACATAGGTTCGGGCCCGTTCATTTTCAAAGCAGACGAATTCAAACCCGGCTCGGTGGCGGTGTACGAGCGCAACACCAAGTACGTCTCGCGCAGTGAAGCACCAAGCGGTTTGGCAGGCGGCAGACCTGTGAACTTTGACCGCGTCGAGTGGGTCATCATCCGCGACCCGCAAACCCAGTTCAATGCCATCGTCGCCGGTGAAGTCGACATGGTCGAACAACCCAGCTTCGAACAATATGACACGCTGAAGAAAACCGCAGGCGTCAAAGTCGATGATTTCGCGCCCTCCGGTTTTCAGTACATCATGCGTTTCAACCACATACACCCGCCTTTCAACAACCCGAAAATCCGTCAGGCCGCCATGCTGGCTGTGGGCCAACAAGCGTTTATCAACACCCAGGTCGGGGTGCCCGAGTTGGGACATTTGTGCCGCAGTATTTACCCCTGCAGTTCATCGTTTGCGGATCAAACCAACCCCTTATTCACTGGCGTGGCCAACCCGGCCAAAGCGCGCGAGTTGTTGAAAGAAGCCGGTTACGACGGCACGCCGATTGTGATGATGCGTCCCACCGATTTGTCGGCCATCACCAAGCTGCCGCTGGTGGCCAAGCAGCAATTGGAAGCCGCCGGATTCAAAGTGGATTTGCAGCAAATGGACTGGGCTTCACTGGTTGCACGCCGGGCCAAAAAAGACCCGCCTAACCAGGGCGGCTGGAACATGTTTTTCACCACCTGGGGCTCAGGGGATATTGACAGCCCGCTCACCAGCGCCATGCTCAATGCCAAAGGTGCAACAGGATGGTTCGGCTGGCAGGACGAACCGCGCATTGAAGAGTTGAAAGCCAAATTCGCGCGTGCACACGAAGGCGCTGAGCAGAAAAAAATCGCTTCAGAGATTCAAGCCATTGTGTTTGAAACGGCTTCTTTCGTGCCTTTGGGTGAATACCGCAACCCGACCGTGCTACGCAATAACGTCAGCGGTTTGTTGCAAACCCCAGGTATTCCGGTGATGTGGGGCCTGGCCAAGCGCTGACATGGGATCTTTTTTGATACGCCGCCTGCTGGCGGTGCTGCCTGTTTTATTGGTGGTGTCACTGCTGGTGTTTTTCATGTTGCGGCTGGCACCCGGTGACCCGGCGGCAGTGATCGCAGGCAATAACGCCACCAGCGAAGACATCGCCCATATCCGCGCTCATATGGGTTTGGACAAACCCATAGCCGCTCAGTATGTGTTGTGGCTGGGTCAGGTGTTACAAGGCGACCTCGGTTATTCGTATTACTTAAGCAAACCCGTCACTGCATTGGTGGCGCAACGCGTCGAGCCCACGTTGTCGCTGGCATTGGGCACGGTGTTGCTGGCGGTTTGCATCGCCGTGCCTTTAGGTAGCTTGGCCGCATGGCGCATGGGCGGTTGGTTAGACCGTGGCTTGTCTGCGTTTTCAGTGGCCGGGTTTTCGGTGCCGGTGTTTGTCATCGCCTACCTGTTGATTTATGTGTTCGCCATGCAATGGCAATGGCTGCCGGTGCAAGGCTACAAGCCCATCAGCGGCGCGCAGTCGCAAGGCATTTGGGCGTGGATGCGCCAACTCATACTGCCGTGGCTCACCTTGTCCACTGTGTATGTGGCTTTGATTGCGCGCATCACCCGCGCCAGTGTGTCCGAGGCTTTGCAGGAAGATTTCATTCGCACCGCGCGCGCCAAAGGCTTGGCCGAACGCACGGTACTGGTCAGACATGCGCTGGCGAATGCAGCCGTGCCCATCGTTACCGTGGTTGGTATTGGCGTGGCTTTGTTGATAGGTGGTGTGGTGGTGACCGAGACTGTGTTCGCGATTCCCGGCTTAGGGTCGCTCACGGTAGACGCGGTGCTGAACCGCGACTTTCCCGTCATACAAGGGCTGGTGTTGTTGTTTTCGCTCAGCTATGTGTTGATCAACTTGTTGGTGGACACCAGTTATGTCTGGCTGGACCCGAGGATTCGTCACTGATGGCCACGCTCAACCAACGTTTATGGGAGCACGGCTCGGTGCGCTTCGGCGCAGCGGTGCTGCTGATGGTGTTGTTGTTGTCATTGGCGGCGCCCTGGCTGGGCACGGTAGACCCGGCGGCCATGGACTCGAATGTCATCAACCAACCCGCCGGTAAAAGCGGCGCATTCAATTTGCCCGACGGCAACGTGGTGCAACACACGTTTTGGCTGGGCACGGATAACTTCGGTCGCGATATTTACAGCCGGGTCATGTATGGCGGGCGCATCTCGCTGGTGGTCGGTATTTGCACGTCTTTGCTGGCGTTGTCGCTCGGTGGTTTGTGCGGCATGCTGGCCGGTTATTTCCGCCGCGTCGACGCCGTGCTGATGCGGTTCATGGACGGCCTCATGGCCATACCGGCGGTGTTGCTGGCGATTGCCTTGGTGGCGGTGTTGGGTGCGAGTGTGGCCACGGTGGTGGTGGCGATTGCCATTCCCGAGGTGCCGCGTGTCACGCGCTTGGTCCGCTCGCTGGTGTTGAGTTTGCGTGAAGAAGCCTATGTAGAAGCCGCGCGAGCCTTGGCCACACCGACAGCGGTGATTTTGTGGCGACACATCCTGCCCAACGCCATGGCACCGCTGTTGGTGCAAGGCACGTTTGTGGCGGCTTCAGCCGTGTTGACCGAAGCGATTCTGAGTTTTCTGGGGTTGGGTTTGCCGCCGGATGTACCAACCTGGGGCAACATCATGGCCGAGGGCCGGGTGCAGTTCAGCATGCAACCGGGCAATGTGTTGTTCCCTGCGTTGTTTCTGGTGCCTACCGTGCTGGCCATCAATTTGCTGGGTGACGGCTTGCGCGACGTGCTCGACCCCAAATTCGCCAAGCGGGTCGGTTGATGAGCAAGCCAGTTTTAGCTGTCCAAGATTTATCGGTAGCCCTGCCCGCCGGCGCCGACCGCAGCCATGCCTTGCAAAATATTTCTCTGATGCTGAACGCCGGTGAAACGCTGTGCGTGGTCGGCGAATCCGGTTCGGGCAAATCGGTGCTGGCCATGGCGGTCATGGGATTGCTGGCGCGTGAGTTGCGTGTCACCGCAGGTTGTGTGATGTTGCAAAACGAATCCTTGCTGGAGGCAGGTCAAACACGCTTGCGTGCATTACGCGGCCTGGCCATGGGCATGGTGTTTCAAGAGCCGATGACTGCGCTCAACCCGGTGATGCGCTGCGGTGAACAAATTGACGAGGTGCTGCGCTGTCACACCGACTGGTCCCTGTCGCAACGCCGCGAAGCCGTGTTGAGCATCATGCAGCAGGTGCGCTTGCCCGACCCTGAGCGCATGATGGACAGTTACCCGCACCAATTGAGCGGCGGGCAACGCCAACGCATTGTGATTGCCATGGCCATGGTGCTCAAACCCGCCTTGCTGATTTGCGACGAACCCACCACGGCGCTGGACGTGACCACACAGCAGGAAATATTGAAACTCATCAAACAGTTGCAACAAGACAGCGGCACAGCGGTGTTGTTCATCACGCACGACATGGGCGTGGTGGCAGACATCGCAGACCGGGTGCTGGTGATGCACCGTGGCTTACAAATTGAACAAGGCGAGCGTGCGCAAGTCTTGCAACAACCGCGTGCGGATTACACGCGCCAGTTATTGGCAGCCGTGCCACACATGACGCCACCTGCGTCGCGCGCCATACCCGACACAGCGCCTGTATTGCGGGTGCAAGACCTGTGCAAAATCTATGTCAGCCGCGAAGGCTGGGCGACGGTGCGGCGCACCGATGCCTTGGTCAACGCTGGCCTGTCTTTGCGTGCCGGTGAAACACTGGGCATCGTCGGCGAATCAGGTTCGGGCAAGTCCACGCTGGCGCGTTGCGTGTTGCGTTTGATTGACCCGGACAGCGGCGGAATTTTCTGGGGCAAAGACAACATCGCTTCATTGCCCGAAGCGCAATTGCGACCTTTGCGCCACCGCATACAAGTGGTGTTTCAAGACCCGAACCGCTCACTCAATCCGCGTATGCGTGTGGGCGATTCCATCATGGAAGGCGCGCGCAATTTCGGCTTGAATGCCGATCAAGCACAAACCCGTGGAAAAGCACTGTTGGCGCAAACCGGCCTGGATGCGAATGCATGGGAGCGTTACCCCAGCCAGTTCAGCGGTGGTCAACGCCAACGCATTGCCTTGGCCCGTGCACTCGCTTGTCAGCCCGATGTGTTGGTGGCTGACGAAGCGGTGAGCGCATTGGATGTGTCTGTGCAAGCGCAAATTCTTGATTTGCTGCGCGAGGTGCAACGCAGCATGGGACTGGGTTTGCTGTTCATCACCCATGATTTGCGCGTGGCCGCGCAACTTTGCGACAGCGTCATCGTCATGCACAAAGGACAGATCGTCGAACACGGGCCTACCGCTTCCTTGTATGCCCATCCGCAACATGCGTACACGCAGGCGCTGCTGGCCAGTGTGCCTGGCGGCAAGTCGCATTGAATCGCAGCTTTGGCACAAGCAGGAGAACAATATGTCCGATGTGACACAACAAACCGCCGAACAATTGCTGTCGCTTTACCGCAGCGGCCAAGCCTCTGCGGTGGAAGTCACGCAGCAAGTGTTGAAACGCATCGCCCGGCTCAATCCGCAGTTGAATGCGTTTTGTCTGGTGGATGAAGAAGCCGCATTGGCCGCTGCGCGTGTAAGTGAACAACGCTGGCAGGCGCACAGACACAGCGGCGCAGCAGTTGGTGCATTGGAAGGTGTGCCTGCTTCTATCAAAGATTTGATACTCACCCAAGGCTGGCCGACTTTGCGCGGCAGTCGCACGGTCAACCCCCAGCAAAATTGGGATGTAGACGCACCTGTCACCGCGCGTTTGCGCGAAGCCGGGGCCGTGCTATTGGGCAAAACCACCACGCCTGAATTCGGTTGCAAAGGCGAAACCAATTCGCTGCTCACCGGGATCAGCCGCAACCCGTGGAACACCGCACACACGCCCGGCGGTTCTTCCGGTGGCGCATCCGCAGCGGTGTCAGCAGGCTTGGGGCCCTTGGCCATGGGTACCGACGGTGCGGGCAGTGTGCGCATACCCGCTGCGTTTTGCGGCAATGTCGGTTTGAAACCCAGCTTTGGCCGCGTGCCGGCTTATCCCTTGTCACCGTTCGGTTCGGTGGCGCATTTGGGCCCGCACGCCATGACGGTAAGCGACGTGGCGCTCATGATGAATGCCATCACCCAGCCGGATGCACGCGACTGGACCTCTTTGCCTTATGACGGCGTTGATTACACTGCTTTTTTACTTGGTGGCATCAAAGGTTTGCGCGTTGCGTATTCACCTGTATTGGGTTACGCGAAAAATGTGCATCCTGAGATTGCCGCCGCCACTGCGCAAGCGGCTTTGTATTTGCAAGACCTGGGCGCAGTGGTCGAGCAAGTCGATCCGGGCATAGAAGACCCTTTAGACATCACCACCGGCTTGTGGTTCGCCGGTGCTTACCAAGTGTGGCGAAGCTTGAGTGCCGAACAACAGGCTTTGACTGACCCCGACTTTGCCGCGCAAGCAGCCATCGGTGAAACACTGGATGCGAACGCATTGCACCAACTCAATCAGCGCAGAGGTGTGCTCGGTTCGCATATGCGCCAGTTCATGCAACGCTTTGATTTGATACTCACGCCCAGTACCGCTGTGCCTGCTTTCAAAGCGCAGCCTGCCGGACACAGTCCCATGAATTCAGAAGCCATGCTGGGTTGGACGCCATTCAGTTACCCGTTCAATCTGACCCAGCAACCGGCCATCA
>CANGCZ010000104.1 GCA_947452325.1 Comamonadaceae bacterium
GAGGCAAACCGACCAGCAGCAGTTGTGCTCTGGGGTGCTCGTCTAGGAACTGACGGCAAGCAGGTAAGGTGACGGCAGGGCCATGGTCGCCGCCCATGCAATCCACAGCGAGGGTCAGCACAGCGTTTGCGCCTGTCACGGTTTCAAAAAGAGGTGACCATCAAGCAAAAGGCCCGCGCCAGACAAGCTGCGACGGGCCCTGATGCCGGATCAGACTCAGGCTTCAGACTTGGTTTTCAGCACTTTGCGGCCACGGTAAAAACCGGTCGGGCTGATGTGGTGACGCAAATGCACTTCGCCGGTGGTGGGTTCAACGGCCAAGCCGGGAACGTTCAAGGCGTTGTGTGAACGGTGCATGCCCCGTTTGGAGGGGGATTTTTTGTTTTGCTGGACAGCCATGACAGGCTCCTGAAATCAATGGTTCAATCGGACAGCCTGAACGGGCTGGTAAGGGCAGCCGCAGGCAAAGAATCAAACATTATAACGGCAACCCGACTTTTCAGGTCTTAGGCAGATTCAGACTGGCCAAAGCCGCGAAAGCATGGGGGAGATCATCATTCAAGGCCGGGCTGTGCGGTGCCTGGCAATCCGCATGGCGCACGATCAAAGGCATGGCCAGCAGCAATTCGTCTTCCAGTAAACCCAAGGTGTCCCATTCGGCGCTGACTGCCAGCAGATCTTCTTCGCAGTCATCATCCTCGGCCAAGGCGGTGGCTTCATCGGCCACAAACCGGAACCAGCGATCGACCTCGATGTGCACCGGCATGGGCTCCAGGCAGCGCTGGCAGGTTTGGGTCACGGTCAAGGCCGCCTGTAAACGCATCCAGTGCTGCAAACGGCTACCGCTGCCACGGGTTTGTCCGTCGATAGACCACTCACATTGCGGTTCATCGGCGGCTTGGGGACCATGGCCGCAGGCTTCTTGCACCCGCTGCAAACCGGCCAACGGTGTCAGCAGCCTGGCGTGGCCGGTGGCGTCGGCAAAACGCGTTACGTCCAAGGACCGGACATTCCATTCGTGTGTCATGCCTGCAGTGTAAGAGAATGGCCTGCATGTACACCCAAGCAATTCCACGCCCTTTGATATTGGGTTCTACCTCGCCCTACCGGCGCGAACTGCTGCATCGTCTGCGCCTGCCGTTCGACACCGTCAGCCCACAGGTGGATGAAGCCCCGTGGCCGGGCGAAGCCCCGCAGACCCTGGCGCAGCGACTGGCACTGGCCAAGGCGAACGCCGTGGCGCTGCTTCATCCCGGTGCGCTGGTCATTGGCTCGGATCAGGTGGCCGATCTGGACGGCGAGCCTCTAGGCAAACCCGGCAACCATGCCAATGCCGTGCTGCAATTGCAGCGCATGCGCGGACGCACCGTGGTGTTTCAAACAGCGGTGGCGGTGGTCTGTCTGGAAAGCGGTTTCGCCGAACAGGCCTTGTCACAGGTCAAGGTCACTTTTCGCCAACTCAGCGATGCCGCCATTCAAGCGTATTTGCTTGCGGAAACACCTTACGACTGCGCGGGTAGCGCCAAAAGCGAAGGCCTGGGCATTGCATTGCTTGAAGCCATAGACAACCAGGACCCGACGGCGCTGGTTGGTTTACCCTTGATCCATACTTGCCGCTTGCTGCGCCGCGCGGGTTTGCCGTTGCTGGACTGATATGAATACGCCAGCCATGTCATCGCCCAAAGGCCGTTTGTTTCTGGTGCCCGCCCCCTTGGACTTCATGTGCGATACGCAAGCGCCTTTGCCCCAAGTCATGCCAGAAGGCAGCTTACTAATCGCGGCACAACTGAGCCACTGGGTGTGTGAGAACGCCAAATCCACCCGCGCCCTGCTCAAACGCATTGCGGTCGTGCATCCGCTGGCGTGCGTTTTGCAAGACCAGCGTATTGTGGAGTTACCCCTACAAGTCCATAAAAAAGGCGACCACGCCGCCGGCCTGGACACCAGTGGCTTGCTTGCACCGGCACTGCAAGGCCATGACATGGGTCTGGTCAGCGAAGCGGGTATGCCGGCGGTGGCCGATCCTGGTTCATCGCTGGTACGCGCCGCGCACGATGCCGGTGTCGAGGTCATTCCTTTGGTCGGTCCGTGTTCGCTGCTGTTGGCGCTGGCGGCCAGCGGTTTGAACGGCCAGCAATTTGCATTTCAAGGCTATTTGCCGCAGGACGCTGCACAGCGCGCGCAGCGGATTCAATCTTTGGAAAAACACGCGTTGAAAACCGGTGAAACCCAAATCTTTATTGAAACGCCTTACCGCAACCAGGCTTTACTGACGGCCTTGTTGGGTAGTCTGCAAGACAACACCCGCTTGTGTCTGGCCGCCGATGTGAGCCTGGCGAAGATGAAAATTCACAGCCTCAAGGTAGCGGACTGGAAGAAAAAAGGGCAGGTACCGGACAAGCACAGCCCGGTGGTTTTCGCGTTCGGCCCTTGAATCAATGCTTGCTGTTTAAAAATAAAAAGCAGCGAAAAAATCAACGCAAGTGCGGCACCAATTGCAGCGAGGCCTTGACCATGGCCTCACCCATGGCAGCACCAAAGCGTTTGGCCAGACGTTCGGCCACATTGTCCTGGCGTGTGTAATCGACAATATCCTCGGCTTTGACCACCTCGCGTGCCACGCTGTCCAAGGTGCCGTAGCCATCTGCCAGTCCCAGTTCAACCGCTTGCTGGCCGCTCCAGAACAAGCCGCTGAACATTTCAGGGGTTTCTTTCAACCGGTCACCCCGGCCTTCGCGCACCACGGCGATGAACTGCTGATGAATCTGATCAAGCAAATGCTGGGCATGTGCTTTTTGCGGTTTGGTTGGGGTGCTGAACGGGTCCAGAAAACCCTTGTTTTCACCGGCGGTGATCAAGCGCCTCTCCACACCGACTTTGTCCATCAAACCGGTGAAGCCGAAGCCGTCCAACAACACACCTATGCTGCCGACGATGCTGGCTTTGTCGACAAATATCTTGTCCGCGCCGGCCGCAATGTAATAAGCCGCCGAGGCACAGGTTTCTTCCACTACCACATAAACCGGTTTTTTATGCAAGGTTTTCAGGCGTTTGATTTCATCATTGATCATGCCTGCCTGCACCGGGCTGCCTCCGGGTGAATTGATCAGCAGCACCAGCGCTTGCGCACCCTCGTCCTCAAAGGCTTGTCGCATGGAATCAATGATCCATTCGGCATTGGCGTTGGCATCTGCGTCAATCTCACCTTTGATTTCGACCAGCGCCGTGTGCGGCGTGGTGCTGGTGGTGCTGGCAGAGTTTTTGCCGTGGTGAAACGAATACCACAGCCCGCCTACAAACAGCAGCGTCCAAAACAAGCGGAACCCGACGCGCCAGCGCCTGGCGGTGCGCTGTTCGTTCAACTGGGCCATGACCAGGCGTTCCAGGGTTTCGCGCTCCCAGGCTAGCGGCTTGTCAACGGCCTGGGCAGCGGTGGCGCTGTGACTTGAAGCGGAGGCGGTGGCACTTGGCTCGCCTGAGGCGCTGGCAGCTGAGTTTTCAGAGGCAGTCGTGTTGTTATCGTTTTGCATATTCAAAATTCCAAAGGCTTCAAGTTGTAAGCAGTATGCCAGTGCACCACACCATCGGTTTCGCTGAGGGTGATTTTCACCAAACCGCCCCGGCAAGGCCCACCGACACACTCTCCGGTATCAGGTGCATAGGTAGCGCCATGCGTGGCGCACAGCAACCAACGACCTTCTGTGTCAAAAAAACGGTCCGGCTGGTAATCCATTTCCATGGCCACATGGGTGCAGCGATTGAGATAAGCCTGTACTTGTCCTTCAAAACGCACCGCGAATGCGCGACAGGTTTGACCGGCATAGACCACATCAAAAGGCACAGCCAAGCCGCTGTCGGCCAAATCGGCGCTGTTGCACAAAGGAATCAATGGGTCAGCCATGTCCGATCAACCAGTCGTGCAATTCGCCGACGTTATGCGCCACCGTCAATGGCTTCCAACGACCGAAATCAGAAGTACCGTGCGCACCGTAGCTGACGGCCACACTGGCGCAACCGGCGTTGTGCGCCATTTCCAAATCATGGGTGGTGTCGCCGATCATCAATGTGCGCTCGGGCGGGACACCGAACTCGGCCATCAGTTCATTCAACATGCGCGGGTTCGGTTTGCCTGCGGTTTCGTCGGCGGTGCGAGATCCGTCAAACATACCGCGCAACTCGACCTGATGCAAAGCATCGTCCAGCCCTTGGCGGCTTTTGCCGGTGGCCACCGTCAACAAGTGCTGGTTGTCACGCAAGGCTTGCAACATGGGCAATACACCTTGAAACAGCGATAAGTCGTTATGGTGCGCCGTGTAATGGTGCCGGTAGCGCTCGCCCAGCATCGGGTATTTTTCTTTGGGGACATCGGGCGCGGCATGCGCCAGTGCAGGCATCAACGCCATGCCGATCACATAAGCGGCTTGTTCATCCGTGGGCTTTTGTCCGCCCACATCCACCACGGCGGACTGTATGCAACGCACAATGATTTGGGTCGAGTCGTACAAGGTACCGTCCCAGTCGAAAGCAATCAGATCAAATCGGCGCGGGCGCTGGGGGTTGGACATGGTTTATGAAATTTTGTAATTCTTCGGGCAAAGCAGCTTCCACAGTTTCGCTGCGGCCGGTTTGCGGATGGATGAACTGTAACCGCCAGGCATGCAAAAACATGCGCTTCATGCCCTGCGCGGCCAGCCGTTTGTTCAATTCGAAGTCGCCGTATTTGTCATCTCCCACGATGGGATAGCCTTGGCTGGCCAAATGCACCCGAATCTGGTGGGTTCGCCCGGTTTTGATGGTGACTTCCAGCAGACTGTAGTCGCCCACCAGACGCGACACCCGCACCAGCGTGATGGCACGCTGCGCATTGCCATCGTCTTTGGCCGCGATGCGCACCCGGCGTTCGCCCTCGCCCGCGCCATTCGGGATCAAATAGCGTTGCAGCGGCAAATCAATCACTTTTTTATTCGACGGCCATTGGCCTTTGACCAACGCCATGTAGGTCTTGCCGGTTTCGCGGTCGCGGAACTGGTCTTGCAAGCGAGTCAGTGCGCTGCGTTTTTTGGCCACCAATAGCACGCCCGAGGTATCGCGGTCCAAGCGGTGCACCAACTCCAGCATGCGCGCGCCGGGCCTTGCCTGGCGCAGTTGTTCGATCACACCAAAGCTCACGCCGCTGCCGCCGTGCACCGCCACACCGGCTGGCTTGTCGATGGCCATCATTTGCTCGTCTTCCATCAACACCGGAAATTCGCGACCGGGTGCGACCGGCGCGCTGACATCCACCGTGGCGACCCGCACCGGAGGTAATCTCACCAAATCGCCGGTTTGCACCCGGGTGTCGGCGTTGACCCGGCCTTTGTTGATACGCACTTCACCGGTGCGGATGATGCGGTACACATGGGTTTTGGGCACGCCTTTGAGGTGGCGCAACAGAAAATTGTCCAGCCGCTGACCGGCCGATTCCTCGTCTACTTGCAAGGTCTTGACCGCGGCCGCTTTTGCTGTGTCAGCTGTGTCTATAATGTGCTTCACCAGTGTCCGGTTCTAAGTGCTTGATTTGAATAAGAGATTAGAGCACGTCCTACCTGCACTGAGAGGTCGATGCCCAATGTGGCCGCCGCCAGCCCTGCCGCCAATTTGCGGTTTGCCCTGCGGTCGCACCAGCCTATGCCTTGGAAAACGATGAAACGGAATACCCCCATTGCAGGTTTGTTGTGAACCTGCAAGGACCAAAGTGAGATTGACGATACACATGAACCTGATCTGGGTGCTTATCAAAATGTGCTTTTCCTGGCTGTTGCCGGTTGAAGAGCAGCGCATTTCCCGCACCTTTGTTCTTGGTTCTTCAATGAACCCCATGGCTGTATGTGCCATGCCAGTTCGCCTTCAACTCGCCCGCATCCACCCGCCACCTGCCCGACGTCGCCGTTAACACGGTGTGTCCGGCGCTTGACTGCGCGGTATTCCCTTTTCTTTTTCCTGCATCAGCTGACGGCATCGTTGGGCCCACAGAGGCCCTGTGTTGTAACGCTATGAAAAGGAACGCATCATGAAACGGATGCTGATCAACGCCACGCAAGCTGAAGAGCGCCGCCTGGCCATCGTCGACGGACAAAAACTGCTCGACTACGAAATCGAAATCGAAGGGCGCGAACAGCGC
>CANGCZ010000105.1 GCA_947452325.1 Comamonadaceae bacterium
GGAAGAAATCGCCCGCATGGGCAAAAAAATCCCCGTGTTCGCCCCCGGCGACACCGTGGTGGTCAGCGTGAACGTGGTTGAAGGCAGCCGCAAGCGTGTGCAGGCCTTTGAAGGCGTGGTGATTGCCAAGCGCAACCGCGGCATCAACAGCAACTTCATCGTTCGCAAAATCTCCAGCGGTGAAGGCGTGGAACGTACCTTCCAAACCTACAGCCCGTTGATCGCCGGCATCGAAGTCAAGCGTCGTGGCGATGTACGCCGCGCCAAGTTGTACTATTTGCGTGAGCGCAGCGGCAAATCCGCACGTATCAAGGAAAAACTCACCGCCAAGGCCACACCGGCTTCCAAGGCTGCAGCAGCACAGTAACTTCCTGCTGATGACTTCCGACCAAACCGCCCCAGTGCAAGCTGCGGCGGTTTTTTATCGACCATGAGCACTGCCCCCTTTTTCTCCTTCATGCAAATACCGAAGTTTTCGCCGCACGATGCCGAGGTGTTGGGGACGGATAAGCATTTACCCCCCGTGCCGCAAGCTCTGTTGGAACCCCAGGCCTTGCGTGCACATTTCAGCCGCCCGGGCTTGACGCTGCCGCAGGCTGTCCATGAACCGTCTTGGAGCGGCAAACCACCCAAACCGGCCTCGGTGCTGCTGGGCATAGTGACGCGCCCCGAACCCGCTGTGCTGCTGACGGTACGCACCGCGCACTTGACTTCGCACTCGGGACAAGTGGCTTTGCCCGGTGGCCGTCAGGATGAACAGGACGCTGACCCTATCGCCACGGCATTGCGCGAAGCGCATGAAGAGGTGGGTTTGCAGCCACAGTATGTTTCGGTACTCGGTTGCTTGCCTTTGTACGTCACCGGCACTGGCTACAAAGTCACACCGGTGGTGGGGCTGATAGACCCGGCGATGCAACTGACAGCGAATCCGCAAGAAGTGGCCGATGTGTTTGAGGTGCCCTTGGCTTTTTTGATGGACCCGTCCAACCATCGCCGACATGCGCTGGAATGGCAAGGCGTGAAGCGCGAATGGATTTCCATGCCTTATGACGCAGGTCAGCGCGAACGCCTGATTTGGGGAGCGACGGCAGGCATGTTGCGACATCTTTATGATTTTTTGCAGACTTCGCGCTGAAGCGGCTGACAGAGCTTCTATCATCGGGGCATGAGCTTTGTTGCATTACTGTTTGCCCTGCTGCTTGAGCAGGTCAGGCCGCTGGCCTCCGGTCACGGCCTGGAGCGGGTATTCACCCAATGGGCGGACTGGCTCAAAAACAACTTAGACACCGGCGATATCCGCCACGGCTGGACCACTTGGGCACTGGCGGTCGGCCTGCCGTGTCTGGTGGTGGTGGCGATTCACTGGTGGCTGGTGTGGTCGGTGGGCTGGATTTTTGCCATGTTGTGGAGTCTGGCGGTGGTCTATGTCACGCTGGGCTTTAGGCGCTTTAGCCACCATTTCACCGGTATTCGGGATGCGCTGGCAGCAGGTGACGACATGCTGGCCAGAGAGTTATTGCGCGATTGGCAGGGCCAAGCCGATGTGACGCTGACGCGCTCTGACATCGTGCGACATGTGATTGAATTTTCCGCCGTCGCTGCACATCGCCATGTTTTTGGGGTGATGGCTTGGTTTTCGCTGCTGGCTGCCTTGGGGCTTGGACCGGCAGGGGCCTTGTTATTTCGTTTGTCTGCCTTGTTGTTAAAGGCCTGGGGCGAACCGCCAGCCTTGGCAGAAGGCGATATCAGCCACACCAGCGATGCTTTGCAACAGGTGACGGCACGCGCTTGGTACTTACTGGATTGGCTGCCTGCCCGTATGACGGGTTTGTCATTTGCGGTGGTTGGCAATTTCGAGGACGCGGTTGATGCCTGGCGCCAGGAAGCCACCTATTTTCCCAACCCGAATGACGGCGTGGTGCTGGCCGCGACCGCTGGCGCCATCAATGTGCGACTGGGCGGCGCTCAGTTGTCGACGCCATCGGCAGACGACGATGACAACGACAGCATGGTGCAGCCTACCGCCGGACGCGAGCCGCAATTCACGCATTTGCGCAGCATGGTCGGTTTGGTCTGGCGTGCGGTGGTGATGTGGATGGTGCTGCTGGCGTTGATGACTTTGGCCCGTTTGCTGGGTTGATCCACTGTCTGTCAATAGGTTTTAGGCGCGGATAATTCGGCAAATAATTCGGTGAATATGGCGTAGCGGCCGACATCTATCAAGCCGTCTTTCACAGCCTGACGCACACCGCAATCCGGTTCATGCACATGGGTGCAGTTATAAAACTTACAGTGATCAGTGAAGCCTTTGATATCCGGCATGCTGGCGGCCAGATCGCCGGGCGCGATATGGTGCAGGCCGAAAGCCTGAAAGCCGGGCGAGTCCATCAAAGCCGTGGTTTTATGCTCGTCCACCCAGTACCAGGTGGTGGACGTGGTGGTGTGTTTGCCGCTGTGCAAGGCTTTGGAAATGATGTTGGTGGCGGCATTGGCTTGCGGCACCAAGCGGTTGATCAAAGTGCTTTTGCCTGCGCCGGAAGGGCCGAGCACCAGCGTGATGCGACCTTGTAGCGCTTGCCTCAACTGCTGCAAATCGTCGGTTTGGTTGCGTAAACCCAGTGGCAGTACCTGACAGCCGAAATCACGGTAGGGCTGGAGTTTGCCCCAGGCTTTTTCAAACGGGATGACCAAGTCCTGCTTGTTCAATGCAATCAGGCTGCGTATGCCTGCTTGCTCGGCCGCGATCAGGGCGCGTGCCAACTGGCTGTGAGAGAACTCGGGGTCGGCAGCCACCAGCACCAGCACCTGGTCCAGATTGGCCGCGAATGATTTGGTGCGCACATCGTCTTGGCGGTAAAACAGATTGCGCCGGGGTTCTATGGCCTCTATGCTGCCTTCGTCTTCGCTGGCCAGCCATTGCACCAGATCGCCAACCACAGCCTGGTTTTTTTTGCCCCGTGGGTGACAGATGCGGCGGTTGCCTGCGCTGTCTTCCACCCACACATGACGGCCGTGGCTGGCCACCACACGACCGGTTTGCGTCATGCGGTCAAACGTGCGAGGCGCTGCGAAGCGGGCGGGTGCGAATGGTAGAAAGCCACGTATAAAGGATCAGGGGTAAGCGTCGACGCATTGTCTTGGTACAGCTTGATCAAGGCCTGTTTCAAATCAGACGCGTTGGCATGCTGACTGGCGAAGGCATCGGCTTCAAATTCGTGCTTGCGCGAGCGCGCCGCGCGCAGCGGCGTGGTGACGAAAGTCAGCAAGGGCACGAATTGCATGAACAACAGCAATGCCAGTGCGTCGTTGGCTGAGAGTGCATGTGGCTGCACGCCCAGCCCTTGGTAAAACCACAGTTGTGTGGACAGCCAGCCAAGAGCCGCCATGCCGGCCAGTGTGACCAGAAAACTGCGCACCAGTGACTTGGGAATGTGGTTGAGCTTGGCGTGGCCGAGTTCGTGCGCCAGCACGGCTTCCATTTCGCCCGCATTCAAAGTTTTGAGTAAGGTATCGAAAAATACCACGCGTTTTTGTTTGCCCAGTCCGGTGAAATACGCATTTGAGTGGGCCGAGCGGCGACTGCCGTCCATGACAAAAAATCCGTCTGATTTGAAGCCGGTGCGTTGCATCAAGCCATTGACCCGGTCTTTGAGCTCGGCGTCTTCCAGAGGCTGGAACTTGTTGAACAGCGGCATGATGAAATTCGGCGCTATCCACATGACAAACAACTGGTAAGCCACCAACAGCGCCCAGGCCAGCAACCACCACAAACTGCCACCCGATTGCATCAGCATCAGCACCGCCCAAATCAGCGGCAAACCCAGTACAGCGCCAACCAGCGTGCTTTTGAACAAATCGCTGAGCCACAAGCCGACGGTCATGTTGTTGAAGCCAAAGCGCTGTTCCAAATGAAAGGTCTGGTAATAAGACACGGGCAGGTTCAAAGCGCCGGTGATCAACATGAAACCCATGACCAGCAGCAGTTGCTGCAGCATGCCGGGGTCGGTGATTGTCATCAGCCAGCCATCCAGCAGGCTGAGGCCGCCGAGCAAAGTCCAGCCCAGCAGCACCAGTGCGTCCAGCGCCAGGTCCCAGTGGCCGAGCCGCAATTTGGCCAAAGTGTAGTCGGCAGCCTTTTGGTGCGTGGGCAGACTGATGGACTCTGCGAAATCGGCAGGCACCTGTTCTCGGTGGGAGGCGACATGGCGGATTTGACGGTTAGCCAGCCACAGCTTGAGCAGCAGATTAACCAGCAAAAAGAAAGCAAACAGCAGAGTGAAATTCGTAGGAGAGATCATTTTTAGAGTGTAGGCCTTTTCAAATACACAGCAGCACATGCTTGGTTGATGCGCAGTCAAGCCTCTATTTTCCTTCAGTTGGGTTAATCAGCGCGCGCTTGAGGGACAATGCCCGAATGAATCCTGACAAACTCTCTTCTTCTTCACCAACTGCCGCCATTCTTGGCAAAAATGACAACAACCTGGTGTGGCTGGACTGCGAAATGTCCGGGCTCGATCCGGAAAAGGAACGCTTGCTTGAAATCGCTGTGGTGATCACCGGCCCGGATCTCACGCCGCGCGTTGAAGGCCCTGTGGTGGTGATTCACCAAAGCAACGAACTGTTGGCCGGTATGGATGCATGGAACAAGGGCACACACGGTAAAAGCGGGTTGATAGACAAAGTCAAAGCATCCACAGTGACCGAAGCCGAGGCTGAAGAGCAATTGATTCAGTTCATCAAAAAATACGTGAGCAAAGGCGTGGCGCCCATGTGCGGCAACACCATTGGGCAGGACAGACGTTTTCTACTCAAATACTTGCCTAAGTTAGAAGCTTGGTTCCATTACCGCAACCTGGATGTCAGTACGTTGAAAGAGCTGTCCAAGCGCTGGAAACCTGAGGTTTACGCTTCATTCAAAAAACAGCAAAGCCATACCGCGCTGGCAGATGTGCACGAGTCCATCGACGAACTTGCGCACTACCGCGAGCATTTCCTGAAAATATAAGTACTCTTAAATAACTGCAACAGCATCCGCATTTCGTGCGAGAATACCCTGAGTTGCACTTGATGGTGTGACATTGCTACATCCTCCTCACACCTTGGGTTCGCTTTGAACCGCGTTGCAAAAATTTTGCAGCATGCTTTGTTTGAAGGTTGATGTTTTTTCCAACCTTTGAACGGAGCCGCCTCACCTTGTCAGGTGCGGGCTAAAACACAATGGACGATTTGAATTTGCATTCCCCGGCTGACGCCCTCAACGATCACGCCTCTGACACATCTGCGCCTATAGTCGCCGAGACCAAGCCCGCAGCACCTAACGCCTTTGCTCAAATGGGCCTGGCCCCCGAGTTACTCGCCGCTGTTCGCGACCTGAATTTCACCGAGCCTACCAATGTGCAACTCAAAGCCATTCCGCTGGCTTTGCAAGACAACGCAGACAAACCCGCTAACGATTTGCTGGTTTCCAGCCAGACCGGTAGCGGTAAGACAGCCGCATTTTTATTGCCCGTCCTTCACACCATCTTGATCGAGCGCCAGGCGCAAGAGCAGGAAGAAGCTAAAGAATGGGCATTGAAAGTCGAGCAGGCCAAAGCCAACGGCGAGGAATTGCCCAAAAAACCGCGCCGCAAAAACCCGACCGATACCCGTCACGTCAAACCGGCTTTCCCCAGCGCATTGGTGTTGTGCCCAACCCGTGAACTGGCACAGCAAGTGGCCAAGGATGCGATTGATCTGGTCAAACATTGCAAAGGTTTGCGTGTGGCCTGCGTGGTTGGCGGTATGCCTTACCCCTTGCAAATTGCGCGTTTGCACAATGCGGATTTGGTGGTTGCCACGCCCGGACGTTTGCTTGATTTACAGCGTTCCAAGCAATTGCACCTGAGCAAGGTGCAGTTTCTGGTGGTCGACGAAGCCGACCGCATGCTGGATTTGGGCTTCGCCGAAGACCTGGCCGACATCCACAAATTGACCGAGTCCCGCCGCCAGACCATGATGTTCAGCGCCACCATCGCGCCGCGTATTCAGCAGTTGGCCGCACGCATCATGCGCACGCCC
>CANGCZ010000106.1 GCA_947452325.1 Comamonadaceae bacterium
CGCACGTGCAATTTCCAAACGACGTAAATCGCCGTAAGAAAGCAGTTCAGAAGCTTGTTGCGCTTTGTCTGCCAGACCGACTTGCGCCAGCAAATGCATGGCGCGTTCGCCCAGGTCATGTGTATGCACGCGCGGACCCAGGCTGCCGACCAGCACGTTTTCCAGCACGGTCAAGCCGACAAACGGGCGACACAATTGAAATGTGCGCGCCATGCCCAAGCCGACGATGGTGTTGGCTTTCAACTGGCGTATGGGTTTGCCGTGCAACAGCACTTCGCCCGAGTCTGCCGGAATAAAACCTGTCAGTAGATTGAACAGCGTGGTTTTGCCCGCGCCATTGGGGCCGAGAATGCCGACGATCTCGCCCTTGTGCAATTCCATGTTGAAATTTTTCAACACATGCAAGCCGCCGAAGTGCTTGTCGAGTTGTTTGACTTGCAGCAGCGCGCTCATGATGGTCGCCCCAGTTGGCGCATCTTCTGCCAGATGGGAGCAATGATGCCGTTGGGCAGAAAAAACAAAATGAAGATCAATAGCAGGCTGTAAATCATCAGGCGCCATTCGCCGAAATTGCGCAGACCTTCGGTCATGATGGTCAGCAGCAGCGCACCGCCGACAGGGCCGAAGATGGTGCCCATACCGCCCACATACACCATGGTGATGATGGTGATAGAAGTCACCACGGCAAACAACTGCGGGCTTACCTGCAACTGGTAATGTGCATACAGCGCACCGCCCAATCCGGCAAAAGCCGCGCTGATGACCAGCGACACAATTTTGTAGGTGGTGATGGGCAGACCGGCGGCCAGGCACGTGGCTTCATCTCCACGAATCGCACGCAGTATCAGGCCCCAGCGTGAACGCGCCATCCACGACAACAACAGTGTGATGCCACCCAGCACTGCCAGCACAAACCAGTAATAGTGCAAGGGATTGACGATAAGAGGAGTGATGTCTTGTATGCCTTCTTCTCCGCCGGTGTATTCCCAAAAGATCAACATCAGGCGTTGCATGATGACCGCAGACGACAACATCGCCAATGCGAAATACGGGCCTTTCAAGCGCAGCGTCGGAAAGCCCAGCACCACGGCAAACAGCATGGCAACCAGCATAGACGCTGGCAGGCTCCACCAGGGGCCGAGCCCAAATTGCACGTTCAAAAAACCGGCGGCATAGGCACCGACACCGATGAACAGCGAGTGGCCAAAGTTTTCGCGTCCGGTCAGACCGGACATGAAGTCCCAGCTCACTGCCCAGATGCCGTAAATGGCTGCCACGGTCAGCACACCGACCAGGTATTTGCCGGTGAACAAGGTAGGCAGCACGCCCAGCAGCAATAAGGCGACCAAGCCGCCTACGCTGCTGAGGGTATCGAGTCCTTTGAATGCTTTCATGTTTTGTCAGCCTGTCAGAATGCGGCGCGTTTGCCGAACAGGCCGGCAGGACGGAACACCAGCATCAGCAAGGTGGCCAGCACAGAAACAATTTCAGTCCAACTGCCTGAGATCAGGTAAGCGACGATGGTCTCCGCGTACCCGAGCATGAAAGCGGCGGCGATGCTGCCGGGAATCGAGCCCAGGCCGCCGACCACCACAATCGCAAATGCTTTCACTATGGGCAGCAAATGCATGGATGGTTGCACCGACAAAAACGGTCCGGCCATGACACCGGCCAGTGCAGCCAGACCGGCCGAGATGGCCATCACCAATGAAAAAATACGGTCACTGGGTATGCCCATGTACTTGGCGGCCAACGGGTCTTGTGAAATGGCAAGAATGGCACTGCCCAGCCGGGTGAATTGAATAAACGCATACAAACCACCAATGGCTGCAGCAGCCACCGCCAGTGTCAGCAGACGTTGACCAGCCACATCCACGCCAAAGAGGTTGATCTTGGTGTCGATGAATGCGGGAACGTTTCTGTACTCAGAGCCAAAAGTGAGAAGCAGCGCCTGCTCGACCACCAGTGCGGTGGCCAGCGAAATCATCAACACGCCTAGTTGCGAATGACGCAAAGGACGGATCAGGATTTTTTCCACCAGCACACCGAAAACCGCAACAATGGCGATCGACAGCAATGCTGCCAGCCACAGCGGCAACCCGAACAGCGTGGTCAACACATACGCAGAATATGCGCCCAGTGCATAAAACGAACCGTGCGCCAGGTTGAGAATGCGTGCGACACCGAAGATCAGCGTGAAGCCGACCGCCAGCATCGCGTAAATGGCGCTGGTGACCGCGCCGTAGATAAGGATTTCCACTGTTTATTTCTTCATCCAGGGCGGCATGATGAATTTGCCGGTGCGCAATTCCTTGGGATAAATAACGGCGCGCTCGCCCTTTTCCTGCCACTGAACAAACATGAAGTTGACCTTTCCGGGGCCGGTTTGCACATCGTGTTGTTCATCAAAAGTGATTTCACCGGCCACACCTTCGTGCTTGGTTTTTTCCAGTTCTTTGATGACTTTTTCTGTGTCAAAACTGCCGGCGCGTTTCACTGCATCAGCATAAATAAACACCGAGTCGTAAGCGAAGAAAGCCGAATACACAGGAAAGTTGATCGAGTTCTTTTTGAACTCGTCAAAAAAAGGCACGGTTTTTTTGGTGATGGGTGCGCGCACCGCAAAGTTGGCTGCGATCTCGGAAATGGATTTGCCGCCTATGCGGTTGAAGAAGTCGCCATCCATGCTTTTCACATCTATGCCGCCGTAGGGAACAGGGACTTGCGCGTCATGCCATTGCTTGGCAAACACGTCGCTGGATGCGTGCGACAAAATCACCACCATGTACTGCGCACCGCTGGTTTTGACTTTGGCCAGCAGCGGTGAGAAGTCAGAGGTTTGGGTGTCAAACAATTCGGTCATGCGTATGTCTGCGCCTACCTCCTTGGCGCCTTTGGACAATATAGGCACCAGGTCTTGCACCCATTTGGCGTTCTCGCCCACGATGGCAATGTTTTTATAACCCAGCTCACCTATGACGAAGTGTGAAATAAAGTCGACCAGACCGCGGGCCTGGTGCGCCGCATTGACCGGGCCGACGCGAAAAATGTATTTGTAGTTGTCGTAGTCTTGCTTCACCTTGTTAGTGATAGACGGCGAGGCTGCACCTACACCCAAGTAAATGGTTTTGGCCGCCGAGATATGCGGCAACTGTGCAAGCGTCACGCCGCTGGTGTAGCCGCCGATCAGCAAATCCACTTTTTCATCGGCGGTCAGTTTTTTGATGGCGCTGATGCCAGTCTCGGGATTTTCAGTTTCGTCGGCTGACACAAATTCAAACTTGCGTCCCAGCACGCCGCCTTTTTTGTTGATCTCGTCTACCGCCATCTTGACTGCGGTCAACGTGTCTCTGCCGACTTGCAATTGCACTGAAGTGGGAACACCGATGCGCACTGGTTTGTCTTGGGCCAACAGGGCAGAGCCGCTGAGCAAGCCCGTGCCGGCCAGCACACAGGCGGTCAGAGAATGCAAGGTAAATCGTTTGCTGAAAGAGGGCACGGCGGGTTCCTTTGAAATCAAATTGCACAAAACTGCGGGATTCTGAGAACAGGTCTGACAAAAAAGCAAGAGGCTAAGCCCTGACAAACCAGGGTTGTGTACATCTATCTGATACATCTTGTGGCCTGTACAACCGAGTAATAACTGTTTAATGACACGCAAATGGTCTGAAGGCGATGATCTACAGTCGGTTTTTTACTGTCCGGAGTCTGCTTCATGCGCGTTTTGTTGCTCGGTGCCACTGGCACCATGGGTGTGGCCACTGCCAAGGCCTTGGTTGATCAAGGTCACGAGGTCGTGTGTCTGGTCAGGGCGAGCACCGGGAATAAGAGGCAGGCCAACTTAGCACAAACGCATGATCAGTTGGCGGGTACACAAGTGCGTGTGGTGGATTTGCAATCGAGTGAATTGCTGAAACAACAAGGCCTGAAAGGGGAATATTTCGATGCGATGGTGTCTTGTCTGGCATCTCGCACAGGCACACCGCGCGATGCATGGGCCATCGATTACCACATGCATATGCGCTTATTGGCATTGGCGCAAAACGCAGGCATACGGCAATTCGTGTTGTTATCGGCGATTTGTGTACAAAAGCCCTTGCTTGGTTTTCAACACGCCAAGCTTGCTTTTGAAAAGGAACTCGTCGAATCCGGTTTGACCTATTCCATCGTCAGGCCGACTGCGTTTTTCAAATCTTTGTCCGGGCAGTTGCAGCGATTGAAACAAGGCAAGCCGTTTTTGCTGTTTGGCGACGGGCGTTTGACATCGTGCAAACCCATCAGCGACCATGATTTGGGGCATTTCATCGCCTCATGCTTAAGCGATGAAGCCAAACACAACCGCATACTGCCCATTGGTGGCCCAGGCCAAGCGATCACCCCGTTGCAACAAGGTGAATATCTGTTCAAACTGTTAGGCAAAACGCCAAAGTACAAACATATTCCGCTGAGCTTGCTTGACCTCATCATCCAAATACTGAAAACCATGGGCTGGGTGATACCTCCTTTGGCTGACAAAGCAGAACTGGCCCGCATCGGCCGTTATTACGCGACAGAATCCATGCTGGTGTGGGACCCCCAAACCCAAAGTTACGATGCAAGCGCTACGCCTTCCTACGGCACCCAAACGTTGTTTGAACATTACGAACAACTGGTAGCGGGTCGGGCAGATGTGCAACTGGGTGATCACTCTGTGTTTTGACTTCGGTCCTTATCGGTCGTTCAGGTAGCACCGTGTTTTTGTTCTAGCTTGGGGTAAAAAAAGATTGTGTTAAGCTGAGAGGATGAACTCCGATGACCTGCAAAAACTTGTGACCATAACCATGCCTTTTGGCAAGCACCAGGGCAAGCTACTGGCCGATCTGCCGGGTAATTATTTGAACTGGTTTGCGCGAGAAGGTTTTCCCAAAGGGGAGATAGGCAGGTTGCTGGCTTTGATGCAAGAGATAGACCACAACGGCCTGGGTGATTTGCTCAAACCTTTACGACAGCCGCGCCCATGAATCTACCCCAGCCTGCTGCTTTGGATGCTATGTCGCTGGTGCAGCGTTTAAGAAGAAAACCAAACGCACACAAGGGCGATGCAGGCAAGGTGTTGTTGATAGGCGGAGCCGTCACCATGTCAGGCGCGTTGGTGCTTGCCGGACAAGCGGCTTTGTACAGCGGCGCAGGTTGGGTGGTGTTGATGATGCTGGATGAACACAGTGCGCATCTGGTGCCTGAGCAACCCGAGTTGATGGTGCACGACGCACGAAGCATGCAACCGCAACAAGCCTTGGAACGCATACAGCCGGACGTGATTGCCATCGGCCCGGGACTGGGTCAGAGCGATTTGGCATCACAATGGTTGCAAGCGGTCTTGTCCTGGCCGGTGCCTTTGGTGATTGATGCCGATGCCATCAATTTGCTGGCCGCGACTCCTGCGCTTTTAGGTGCGCTGACATTGCGCCAGACAGCGACTACATTGACGCCACATCCAGGTGAGGCCGCCAGACTGTTGGCCTGTACCAGCGCCGATGTGCAAGCTGCTCGCGTGCAGTCAATTGATTCATTAGTGAAACTGACTCAGGCCGTGGTGGTTCTCAAAGGCCAACACACCTTGATTGCTTCACCGGTACATCACGCCTTGCAATGTATGCAAGGTAATCCGGCCTTGGCAGTTGGCGGGACTGGCGATGTGTTGACAGGCTGCATGGCAGCACTTGTGGCCCAAGGTGTACGCCATGGACTGGATGTATGGCAAGCCAGTTGTCTGGCTGTTCAGTTGCATGCTGCGGCAGCAGATAACTTGGTTGCCAAAGGTATTGGGCCTATTGGCGTCACTCCAAGCGAGCTTGTGCGTGAATTAAGGCTTTGTATCAATGCGCAGTGAGGGACAGTGGTCAGGGCGCCATTGCAATGCATTTAAATTGAAATCCGAAACTAAAAAAAACACTTGGTTGTTAAAGCCCAAGTGTTTGTTTTGAAAGGGTATTTTTGGTGGCGCTTCACGGATTCGAACCGCGGACCTGTGGATTATGATTCCATCGCTCTAAC
>CANGCZ010000107.1 GCA_947452325.1 Comamonadaceae bacterium
CCGGCGTAAGTGCTGTGATTCACGCCATAGACAAACATCGGTGTGTCGTCTTTGGAAGGCGCTGACAACAACACTTTTTTAGCGCCTGCAGCCAGGTGTTTTTCTGCGGTGGGTTTGTCCAGAAACAAACCGGTGGCTTCGATGACGATGTCTGCACCGACCTCGTTCCACTTCAAAGCTGACGGGTCACGCTCTTGGGTGAGACGGATTTTTTTGCCATTCACCACCAACACGCCGTTGTCCACCGACACCTCGCCTTTGAAGCGGCCGTGAACGCTGTCGTACTTCAACATGTAAGCCAGGTAATCGGGCTCGAGCAAATCGTTGATGGCAACGATTTCAATGTCGTTGAAGTTTTGAATGGCGGCACGAAACACCATGCGTCCGATGCGACCGAATCCGTTGATACCTACTTTGATGGCCATGGCTACTCTTTCTATCAATACAAGTTAAACAAGATCGCGCTGTCTGGCAGCGCATGAAACTATCAAGCCCGCTGCAACACGGCGCGCACGGTGTCAGCGACGTTTTCAGGGGTGAAGCCAAAGTGTTTGAACAACACAGGTGCCGGTGCGCTCTCGCCATAGGTGTCGATGCCGACCACCGCCGACACACCGTATTTCCACCAGCCGTCGGTGCTGCCCATCTCTACCGCGATGCGCGGCACACCTGCCGGCAACACAGCTGATTTGTAAGCCATGCTTTGGCGGTCAAACGTGGTGGTGCTGGGCATGGAGACCACGCGCACCGCCACTTTGTGTTCGGCCAGCAAGGCTTGGGCTTTGAGGGCGAGTTGCACTTCAGAGCCGGTGGCGATGATGACGGCTTGCGCTTTTTTGTTCATGCCGACTTCAGACGGTTCGGCCAGCACATAAGCGCCTTTGTTGATCGCGTCCAAACCGCTGGCGTCTTTGGCATTGCTGTCGCCTTTGGGCAAGTACGGCAGGTTTTGGCGGCTCAACAACAAAGCGGTGGGGCGGTGTGCGTTTTGCAATGCGACGGCCCATGCGACGGTGGTTTCTGCGGTATCCGCCGGACGCCACACATCCAAGCCGGGGATGAGGCGAAGCGATGCCGCATGCTCGATGGATTGGTGGGTCGGGCCGTCTTCGCCCAGACCGATGGAGTCGTGGGTGAACACATGCACCACGCGCTGCTTCATGAGCGCGGCCATGCGGATGGCGTTGCGTGAATAGTCGGAAAAGGTGAGGAAGGTGCCGCCGTAGGGGATGAAGCCGCCGTGCAGCGTGATGCCATTCATGATGGCGGCCATGCCGAATTCGCGCACGCCATAGTTGATGTGACGACCGCCGTGTCCGTGCTCGTCTTTGACGACGCGCCCAGCCAGATCGACACGCATGTTGGGTGTGGACTTGGTGTTGGTCAGGTTGGAGCCGGTCAGATCGGCACTGCCGCCTAGCAACTCAGGGATGGCAGCGGTGAAAGCTTCAAGCGCCAATTGGCTGGCTTTGCGGCTGGCCACGGTTTCGGCTTTGGTATTGGCTGCAACCACGGCATCGACCACGGTTTGGTGGAAGTTGGACGGCAAGTCGCCGGCCATGCGGCGTTTGAATTCAGCAGCCAGTTCGGGGTGTGCAGCTGCATACGCCTGAAACAACTGGTTCCACTGTTGCTCTTGCTGCGCGCCTTTGGCTTTGGCGTCCCAATCGGCATAGACATCCGCAGGCACATGGAATGGCTCGTGCGGCCAGTGGATAGCTGTGCGCGTCAGCGCGATTTCTTCCGTGCCCAAAGGTTCGCCATGGGCTTTGGCGGTGTCCACGCGGTTCGGGCTGCCTTGGCCGATATGGGTTTTGCAAGCGATGAGGGTGGGCTTGTCGGCGCTGTGTTTGGCAGTCGCTATGGCTTGCGAGACTGCGTTCACGTCATGGCCGTCAACGCTGATGACGTTCCAGCCGTAGGCTTTGAAACGCGCCGGTGTGTCATCGATGAACCAAGGCGTGACCTTGCCGTCGATGGAAATGCCGTTGTCGTCATACAAAGCAATCAGCTTGTTGAGCTTCCAGGCGCCAGCCAATGCACAAGCCTCGTGGCTGATGCCTTCCATCATGCAGCCGTCGCCCATGAACACATAGGTGTGGTGGTCAACGATGTCATGGCCGGGTCGGTTGAATTCAGACGCCAGCAGTTTTTCTGCCAGTGCCATGCCCACCGCGTTGGTGATGCCTTGGCCCAGCGGGCCGGTGGTGGTTTCCACACCTGGGGTGATGCCGACCTCAGGGTGGCCTGCGGTTTTGCTGTGCAACTGGCGGAAGTTTTTCAGCTCGCTCATCGGCAAGTCGTAGCCGGTGAGGTGCAGCAGCGCATAAATCAACATGGAGCCGTGTCCGTTGGACAGCACGAAGCGGTCGCGGTCTGCCCAGTGCGGGTGGGATGGGTTGTGTTTCAAATGCCCGCCCCATAAGGCGACGGCGATGTCCGCCATGCCCATGGGTGCGCCGGGGTGACCGGAATTTGCAATTTGTACCGCGTCCATTGCCAAGGCGCGAATCGCACTGGCCATTTGTT
Organism: Comamonadaceae bacterium; assembly: GCA_947452325.1. GTDB lineage: Bacteria > Pseudomonadota > Gammaproteobacteria > Burkholderiales > Burkholderiaceae_C > Limnohabitans. The sequence goes on from CANGCZ010000107.1 coordinate 2,530, forward strand.
GGTGGTTCGCCATGGGTGGCTCCGTGTAAAGAGGGATGTAGAGGGGAACCGGACATTTTAACCAAACCTGCCGGGCACGGCTGTGTGGCATGCCACAGACGATTTGAACCGTGGTTTGTTCGTTATCTGGTCCATTCCATCGAGAAGCTGTCAGTGACAACGCACGGGCTGGCTACACTCGGATCACTGTGACTTTGATCTCAAAAGCAAATACTTTTTCAGGCTCGGCCCGGGCCATGGTGTTGGCCGCCGGTCGCGGCGAGCGCATGCGCCCGCTGACCGACACCTGCCCGAAACCGCTGTTGCAAGTGCGTGCTTTCCCTTTGCTTTACTACCCCTTGCAAGCATTGTGTAGTGCAGGCGTGTCTGCAACAGTGATCAACACCGGTTGGTTAGGCGATCAGATTGAACCGGTTTTCGGCACACACTTTCACTCACCCAAGGCTGACGCAAACCCCATGCACTTGCTTTATTCGCACGAAGGCCGTGGCGCGGGTGAGGCTTTGGAAACAGCGGGCGGCATTCTGCGGGCCTTGCCCTTGTTGGATGATGTGTTTTGGGTCGCGGCTGGCGATGTGTTTGTGCCTGCTTTTGTTTTTTCTGCAGGTGATTACGACAGCTTCAAAGCACGCGATGCGCTGGCGCATATCTGGCTGGTACCCAACCCCGAACACAACCCGCATGGTGATTTTGGCTTATCTACCGATGGCTTGGCTTTGAATGTACCGCGAACGACCACTTTGCCCTTGTTTACCTTCAGCACCATCGCGCTTTATAAACGCGCATTTTTTGAAGCCGATTGGTGCAACATACCCGAAGGCAACTCGCAGGGCATCAAAGCGCCGCTGGCGCCCATGTTGCGGGCGGCCATGGACCGCGGGCTGGTCAGCGCGAGCTTGTATGACGGCCTGTGGGTGGATGTGGGCACGCCTGAGCGTTTGGCTCAACTCAATGCTGATGGATGACCAAGCCTCATGGCGTTGCCAAAGGACATATGACTTGTCGCGCAGCTGATGTAAATCCCGCTCCTACAATTGATAGATGACCTCTTTATATGCTTCACGCCGCGCCGCATTAGCCGCCCAATTAAGTGCTGGTGGTGTCGCCATCATCCCCACCGCGCCTGAACGTGCCCGCAACCGCGACGCGGATTTTCCTTACCGCCACGACAGTTATTTTTTCTACCTCACCGGTTTCACAGAGCCGAATGCATGGCTGGTGATTGAAGCCAGTGGTCGCAGCACTGTGTTTTGTCAGCCCAAAGATCTGGAACGTGAAATTTGGGACGGCATACGCTTAGGCCCGCAAGCCGCGCCTGCTGCCTTGGGCGTGAATCAAGCGTTTTCTGTTGCCGAGTTGGATACGCAACTTCCAAAGTTGCTGGAAAACCAGACTTCGGTTTGGTACCCGTTTGCCACGCACGACAGTTTGTCCTCGCACATCGATGGCTGGTTGAACAAAGTGCGCGCCCGTGTGCGCATGGGCGTGTCCTGCCCTAGCGTTCAACACGACCTGTGCGTGTTGCTTGACGAGATGCGTCTGGTGAAAGACGCGCACGAACAAGACACCATGCGCCGCGCCGCGCAAATCAGCGCCGCCGCCCATGTGCGCGCCATGCAATTGAGTGCGCGCATGTTGCGCGACGGTCAGGACGTGCGTGAATACCATTTAGAAGCCGAGTTGCTGCATGAGTTCCGCCGCCACGGCTCGCAGTTTCCGGCCTACACCTCCATCGTCGCAGCCGGAGCCAACGCCTGTGTTTTGCATTACCGCGCAGACACCGCGCCGGTGCGCAACGGCGACTTGGTATTGATCGACGCCGGTTGCGAGCTTGACGGTTATGCGTCCGACATCACACGCACTTTTCCGGCCAATGGCACATTCAGCGGACCGCAACGCGCGCTCTATGACATCGTGCTGGCCGCGCAATACGCCGCCGCTGACGCGACCCAAGCTGGTGCTCGGTTCAACGACCCGCACAACGCCGCAGTGAAAGTGCTGGCACAAGGCCTGCTCGATGTGGGTCTGTTGTCGCATGACAAACACGGCTCTTTACAAGACGTGATCGAAAAGAAAGCCTATTTCCCGTTTTACATGCACCGCACCAGCCACTGGCTGGGCATGGACGTGCACGACTGCGGCAGCTATATCGAGCCCGGCGAAGCCAACGCCGAGCCGCCCAAGGCCGACCCGGTCACCGGCCAAATGGTGCAAGCCCGCCCCAGCCGCGTGCTGCATCCGGGCATGGTGTTGACTTTAGAGCCTGGCTTGTATGTGCGCCCGGGCGAGGGCGTTCCAGAACAATTCTGGAATATCGGCATACGCATTGAAGACGATGCCATCGTCACCGCCAGCGGTTGCGAATTGATCAGCCGCGGTGTGCCGGTAGACGCAGACGAGATTGAAGCTTTGATGCGCGGTTGACATTGCCGCGCCACTCTAGATAGACGCTATCAATCAATTAGCAAGAATCAATTGGTCTTTTTAATCGAGCAAGCCTATCATTCCTCCTGTCCCGATTTATTTCATCAATCACAGGAGTTTCTATGAGTCACACACAACGCCCGGAAATCAAAACCATGGCCAACCTCGAAGCCGCGTTCGCCGGTGAATCCATGGCCCACACCAAGTACCGCTATTTCGCCCGCATCGCCCGCGCCATGGGTGACGAAGAAACCGCGCGCACTTTCGAGGAAACCGCCGAACAAGAGTTGCACCACGCCTTCGGTCACCTGGATTTGCTCTATCCCAAAGCCGGCATGACCCCGGCCAAGGCTTTGCAAATCGCGATTGACGGCGAAACCTACGAATACACCGAGATGTACCCGTCGTTCCGGCGCACCGCCGAGGCCGAGGGCAACGCCGCCGCCGTGGCCGAGATGAACGAGCAAATCCAAGAGTCCCGGGTGCATGCAGCCCAGTTCACCGCCACATTGGAAAAAGCCCAAAAGCGTTTCGCTGCGTTGACCAAAGTGGAAGAGCGCCATGCCAACCACTACAAAGCGCGCTTGGCAACAGTCACGGCCTGACACCGGATTTAGCGATACTCACCCTTAACTTTCAACGAATCACGCAGGAGTTTTCATGAGCAACACCCACCGAACCTATGTTTGCATTGTTTGCGGTTTCACCTACGACGAAGCCGCCGGTCGCCCCGAAGACGGCATCGCGCCGGGCACCTTGTGGGCCGATGTACCCGCCGATTGGTCCTGCCCAGATTGCGGCGTATCCAAAGCCGATTTTGAAATGGTCGAGATCTAAACCATGAGCAATGCGCCTGTGCTGGTGCTGGGCAGCGGCCTGGCCGGATGGACCGTCATCAAAGAATTCCGCAAACACGACTCGCATACGCCGGTGATGCTTGTCACCGCGGACACCGGCGATGCTTATCCCAAGCCGGCTTTATCGACGGCGTTCGCGCAAAACAAATTGCCTGCACAGCTGCGCAATTCGGTAGCCAGCGAACAAGCGGTTGCGCTCAACCTC
>CANGCZ010000108.1 GCA_947452325.1 Comamonadaceae bacterium
AGTCACGCGGCATCAAACCTTTGTGGATACAAATGGTGTTGATGCCGGACTTGATGGCTTTCTCATAGAAGGGATACATGAGTTTTTCATCGTCCAGACGCCAAGCGTATTTAGACGGTCCGAACGGATCGCCGATGGTGTAAGACTTCCAAGAGACTGGCTTTAACTCGGCAATGGCGCGGTCGACTTCGTCCATCCAGTTGGGGTATTTGGGCGTGATGATGGAGTGGCCCAGCATGCGCACGCTTCCGGCCATTTTGTTGACCGCGCGGCAGGCGTTTTGAATGGCGTCGTTGGACAGCAGCCACCAGTTCGGATCGTCAAACGGTGCGCCCGACAGCAAAGAGATGGTGGTGTCACTGTCAAGGAAAATTTCCTTGAGGTAGTTGTCCATCTTGTAGCGCGACAGGTTGGTGGGTACGCTGCCGATGTTAGGGTTGACGTTGGCGCCTTCGGCCCACTTGGTCAGGCCGAGCAAACCTTCTTCTTTGAAGTCGTCACGGATGAAGTGGGTCTGGTCATCAAAAATGAACTGGCCTTTGTACTTGGCTTTGCGGTCGCCTGCGGCGTCCGGGTTTTTCACCTCGGCGGCGCTGACGGCAAACATGTCGCCATGCACCATGTTCATGGCTTGGAAAGCAGCGGCCATGCCGGAGGCGGAGGCCAGGAACTTGCGGCGGGTGGTGTTGTGTCGCTTGGCTTCCTTGTCGGCAATTTCCTTGATCAGGAACTCAACCTGTTTTTGCTTTTCGGTCTGCGGCATCGGGTTGTATTCGCCGTTGGACACGATCTGGGTAGGTATCGGTGAGCGAAACGCCGCTTCGTCAGCAGGCAAGCACTCGTCGAACTCTCTTTCAGTCATGGAAACGCCGAAGGGGCGCTGTTTATCCGTCATAAAAGTCTCCTGGTTTGGGTTGAGAAGTTGAAACGGCCGGATTGCGTGTGCACACCTGGCTGCTTGTCTCTTTGCAATTAACAGGCCTGAGAAGACTGGTATTTACGAGGGGAAGAATTCACAATGAGCAGGTGGAAATCGACAAAATCTTTGGGTTTATCGCCAATTTCAAGCTTTTGCAAAGTGCAAGTGTCACAAGCCGGTGACGACTGTCACAGCCGGTGTATCGCGCCCATGCGATCAAGCCTGATCGGCTTGTCTGGGATTGACGATAGACCAGCGCTTCATTTGCCGGTACAGCGTCATGCGCGACACACCCATATCCGCAGCGGTCAGGCTGATGTTCCAACTCCGCCGACGCAACGCAGCCAGCAACAACGAACGTTCATCGCCGGTGGATGTCGGCGGCGCAGGCTGGGCGGCTGGCTGCACCATCGGTGTCGGGGCCGGCGATACGGCGGCAGAACCACTGGTAGCCGCCTCAGCCGACAAATACGAGGGCAGGTCTTGCACCTGTATCTCCGGGCCACGCGCCACCGAACTGGCGTACTCAATGACGTTGCGCAGTTCGCGCAAATTACCCGGCCAATCGTGTTTGAGCAACACCGCCTTGGCTGCCGGCGCCAGGCGCGCAGCGCTTTGCGCGGGCAGGCGCAATGCATAAAGGCCCAGCCATTGCTCTGTCACCCAGGCCAAATCCTGGCGTTGTCTAAGCGGTGGCAGACAGAGGCGCGCACCGGCCAGCCGGTAAAACAGGTCTTCACGGAACTCGCCGCTTTTCACCATGGCCATCAAATCGCGGTGGCTGGCAGAGATCAGGCGCACATTCACCTTGACCGGCTGACTGGCGCCGACCGGCAGCACCTCTTTCTCGGAAAACACACGCAACAATCGCACCTGCAAGGCGCGCGGCATGTCGCCGATTTCATCCAAAAACAAAGTGCCTTGGTCGGCCTGTTGTATCAAGCCACGCTTGCCTTTGCCCAAAGCGCCGGTGAAGCTGCCGGGCGCGTAGCCGAACAATTCGCTTTCAATCAAGCTCTCGGGAATGGCGGCGCAATTGACCGCCACAAACGGACCGTTGCGTCTGGCACTGGACTGGTGGATAGCCTTGGCGAAAAACTCCTTGCCGCTGCCGGTCTCGCCAAACAATAACAAGCTCACCGGCGCATCGGCCAGCCGGGCAGCGTGTTCAATCTGTCGGTCCAATTCGGCGTCGCCGCCGGACAAGCCGGCCAGCGCCAGCGGTATGGGCCGTGTCGCAGGCGGCTGGTTTGGTGCCTGTGTGCGGGTATTGGCGCGGGCCGGGGCAGACACACGCAAGGACAACACCTGGCGGGTATGCGCCACTGTGACGGGTTGGCTTTGATACTGGGTTTGACTGATGAATTGACCGAGATCGTCCAAGGACAACTCAAGCACGGCATCGATTTTTTGACCCAGCAGCGCTTGCTTTGACTGGGCCTGGAAAAACGCTTGCGCCCGCCGGTTGTGGCCGATGACTTCACCCCGCTCATTGAGCGCGAGCAGGTATTCGGGATGCACTTCCAGAAAATGCGGCGCGCTGGCCAAACGCAAAATCCAGTCATGGCGGAACTCGCTCAAAAAATAAGCGTTCTCTATCTGGTGTGTGTACATGCGCACCAGTTGCAAGGCAAAGTGCTGGCTTTGTTTGTCTTCGGGTGAATGCAGAGCGGACAAATCCAGCACGGCTTTGATGTTGCCGGTCGCACCGTAAATAGGCGCAGCGGTGCATGTCAGCGGTATGTGCATGGCATCGAAGTGGTCGGCCTGGTGTACCGTGAGGCTCTCACCGGTGCTCAAACAAGTGCCCACGCCATTGGTGCCCGCGTATTGCTCGCTCCACAGCGCGCCCAGGTACAAACCGGTTTTGCGCAAACTCGCGTCGAGTTGCAAATCCCCGATGAAATCAACCGTCACGCCTTTGTCATCGGTCAGCAAGACCGCATAACCCAAACCCGAGACCTGTTTGTATAAATTCTCCAGCCCGTGGCGGGCAATGTGCATCAAACCCTCCATCTGATCCTGATGCTCGCGGTAGCGCTCGTGCGGCAAGATGACCGCTTGCTGCATGCGGGTGGGATCAAGCTTGTGGTGGTGCACACAGCGCAGCCAGGACTGACGGATCAGGTCATCGTGCTGAAGCGCGGCATCGTTCAGGATGTGCTGTTGCGCCACCTGAAGCACCGTATCGATGTGCGCTTTTTGAAGTGCATGCATAAACCCAGCGCTCCGTTGAGAAACTTGACTGAGGCAAACAGGTCGGGTGAACTGAGCATTCGATCGTGCTCAGATTAATCACTTTAGTGACATCGGTATGTTTGTCAATGCGGATTGATCGCCCTAGGGTAATCACCGGTTCTACGGCTTGGCTTGGGTCGATTTTTCATACAAAGGCATGACCTTGTTCAGGTTGGCCTCGATTTCTTTGATGCGCGAGCTGCCAGAAGGATGGGTGCTCAGCCATTGCGGCGGGGCACCCTTGTTGGCCGCGCTCATCTTTTGCCAAAGCGTGACGCCCGAGCGCGGGTCGTAACCGGCGCGCGCGGCGAGTTCCATGCCGACCAAGTCGGCCTCGGTTTCGTCTTCGCGGCTGAATTTCAAGGTCAACAAATTGGCGCCTTGTTTGGCGACGGCGTCGGTCAGGTTCTGGTCCACTTTGAAAAAGGCAGAAGCCAGGGCGCTGCCTATGCTGGCAATCACGTTGGTGGCTTCGCTTTTGCCCATGCGCTCGCGCGCGTGTTCGCGTAACGCATGCGCGATTTCATGGCCCATGACCATGGCGACTTCGTTGTCGTTGAGTTGCAGTTTGTCCAAGATGCCGTGGTAGAAAGCAATCTTGCCACCGGGCATGCAAAACGCATTGATTTGCGCCGAACCGATCAGGTTGATTTCCCATTTCCAATCGCGCGCTCGCGGATTCCATTCGTTACTTTGCGGGATCAGCTTTTGCGCGATCGCACGCAAACGGATCACTTCGGGGTGGTCGTCAGGTGCCAACGCATTTTTCTCGCGCGCTTGTTTAAGCATTTGTGCATATTGCTGGCTGGCAGAGGCCTCGATCTGGGCCGCAGGAACCAGGTTGGCAAATGCCGAGGTTTTGCCAACCTCTACGCCTTCGCGCGCCAGCAAGGAAGTGGTGAACAAACCAGCGGCGCAACCGGCGCACTGGTGAATGAATTGACGTTTAGACAGCATGGCGGGTAAGGGGATAAAGGGTCGCACAATACACAACCATGAACCATACCTCAACTGACAAGACCGCGCCTGTGCATTGGCTCGATTCCATGATGATTTACCTCAGTCCCCACAGCTTGCGCATGCTGGCGCTGGGGTTTGCCGCCGGTCTGCCTTTGTTGTTGGTGCTGGGCACGCTCAGTTTTCGCTTGCGTGAAGCGGGGATAGACCGGGCCACGATTGGTTTTCTGAGTTGGGTGGGCTTGGCCTACGGTTTCAAATGGGCCTGGGCCCCGTTGGTAGACCGCCTGCCCATCCCCGTGCTCACACCCATGCTGGGGCGACGCCGCAGTTGGTTGTTACTGGCGCAGGTGTGTGTGATCGCCGGATTGCTGGGCATGGCGATCAGCAACCCGCAAGTCTCGTTGACACCCTTGGTGGGTTTTGCGCTGCTCACGGCTTTCGGCTCGGCCACGCAAGACATTGCCTTGGATGCATTTCGCATCGAATCGGCGCAAGCACGTTTGCAAGCGGTGCTGGCAGCGAGCTACCAAACCGGTTACCGCCTGGCCATGATTTGGGCAGGTGCAGGTGTGTTTTGGATTGCGGCCAAAGCGGAAACCGGCGGTTTACCGGCTGGCACTTACCAAGACAACGCCTGGGCTGTGGCTTATATGGCCATGGCGGTGTCTATGGCGGTCGGCATGGTGACGGTATTGTTCTCCAAAGAACCGGCGCACATCGATTTGCCACCCGCCCACGGTGCGCGCGAGTGGTTGCAAGTAGCGGTGATCGCGCCTTTTGCCGAGTTTGTGAAACGCTATCGCTGGCATGCGGTGTTGTTGCTGGCATTGATAGGCACTTACCGCATCAGCGACGTCGTCATGGGCATCATGGCCAACCCGTTTTATGTGGACATGGGTTACACCAAAGAGGAAGTAGCGACAGTCACCAAACTCTATGGCGTGGTGATGACTTTGGTCGGCGCTTTCATCGGCGGCAGCATGGTGTTGCGCTGGGGCGTGATGAAAGTGTTGATGATTGGTGCGGTGCTCAGCGCCGCGACCAACCTGCTGTTTGCCTGGCTGGCGCTGCACGGCCATGACGTATATGCTTTGATCGCCGTGGTGTCGGCGGACAACTTAGGCAGCGGTATCGCGTCAGCGGCGTTCATTGCGTATTTGTCGTCGCTCACCAATGTGCAGTACTCGGCCACGCAATACGCTTTGTTCAGTTCATTGATGTTGTTAGCGCCCAAGTTCTTGGCAGGTTTTTCCGGGCTGGCGGTAGACGCCGCCGGTTACGCCTGGTTTTTCACCGGCACTGCCTTGCTTGGCGTGCCGGTTTTGGGGCTGGTCTGGCTGGCCAGCCGATTTCATTCTTCAGGAGATTGACCTTGTCTGATTTTTCATGTTCACACCGCAGCGCGGTTTCTGCTGCTTTGCTGCCCCATTTGCATTCGCGCAAACCGTCTACCCGCTTCTCGCTGCTGACCGCTGCCGCGTTGTTGCACGCCGGTCTGGCCTGGTCACAAGGCCTGCCCAGCGCCAGCCCCGAATCTGTCGGCATGTCGACGCAACGCCTGGAAAAAATCACCAGTCACTTTCAAGCTGAGATCGATGCACACAAAATGCCTGGCGCCGTGGTGATGGTGGCGCGCAAAGGCAAGCTGGTGTACAGCAAGGCATTCGGCAACTTGAACAACGCGGCCAATGCGCCCATGCAAACCGATTCGGTGTTTCGCATTTATTCCATGACCAAGCCGCTGGTGTCGGTGGCGCTGATGATGCTGGTCGAAGACGGCAAAGTGCAACTCGCCGACCCGGTGTCTAAACACCTGCCATCGTTTAAAAACCCCATGGTCAGCGTCGC
>CANGCZ010000109.1 GCA_947452325.1 Comamonadaceae bacterium
ATGTGGCATTTATCCGGCATGTGATCCGCACAGACTCTTTTGCACAAGCGCAGCTGGATACCGGCTTGATTGAACGTGAAAAAGCGGGGTTGTTTGATCAGCCAACCGTGTCAACGCAGCAGGCGGTCGCCAGCGCGATAGCTGCATTGTTACGAGCCGAAAATTCTGCTGACAATGGCTGGTCCGACCCCTGGTCTGTGAGCAATAACTGGTTGATGCAAGGCGTTTCTAACCGCATATTTGAATTCACGGTGAATGGCATGCGCATTCAAGCCGTGTTGATCAGTCAAGTGCGCGGCGGTATGCGTTTACGCATTGACGGTGTGGAGGCAGACTTCAGTTGGCGTGACTGCAACGGTGAATTGCAATTGCACTGGCATGAGCCAGACTGGCGTTGCCATGTGTATGCGAATGCGCTGGACTGGCACGTGTTCACTGATGCTGGTTACCGCAGCCTGACTTGGGTGGACCCGCTCGCTCACACCGCACAAGACGCTGCAGCGGGCGGCAATCTGACCGCCCCTATGCCGGGCAAATTGCTCTCTTTTGCGGTCGCTGTCGGCGATAAGGTCACTGCTGGTCAGGCGCTGGCTGTCATGGAAGCCATGAAAATGGAACACACGGTTGCTGCACCAGCTGACGGTACCGTGGCTGAATTGCTGTATGCCCCGGGTGACCAGGTAGCCGAGGGTGTTCCTTTGTTGCGACTGGCGATGGATTGACATGTCGCAGCCTCACACACCCTGGCAAAGTTTGCGTCAGCGCTGGCAGCAAGTCGATCGCACACCCCAAGGGCAACCACTCGTCTCACCTTGTATGTCTGTGTGCATCATGAAAACCGATGCGGATGAATGCCATGGATGCTTGCGCAGCTTAGATGAAATAGCCCGCTGGGGCATGAGTTCACCGCAGCAACAACACGCTGTATGGCAGCGACTCGGTCAACGTATCAAACAACACTTTGAAGAGGGCTGAGATGAAGCAATTGACTTTTTACTTTGACCTCATCAGCCCTTATGCTTATTTGGCTTTCCATCAATTACCGCTGGCATTGCAAGGCTTGAGCTATCAGGTGCGTTATCAGCCGGTGTTGTTTGGCGGGTTGCTGCAACACCACGGACAACTCGGCCCGGTAGAAGTCGTCGGTAAGCGCGAATGGACTTACCGCCAGTCTTTATGGCTAGGGCGACAACTCGGCATTGATTTGAAATTGCCTGCTGCCCATCCCTTTAATCCGCTGCCGTTGTTGCGCTTGGCTATTGCCAGCGATGCACAAGGCTATCCGAACCGTTTTGTCTGCGACACCTTGTTCAAGTTTGTCTGGGCCAGCGGAAAGAATGTGTCTGACCCCGCACAAGTGGCGGAATTGGCGCAATTGTTTAACCTGTCCCGTTCGCCAGACGCCGAGGATGTGAAAGCGCAACTTCGTAGCTTTACCGAACAAGCCATTGCAAACGATGTCTTCGGCGTGCCCGCGATTCAGGCGGATGACCAGATGTTCTGGGGATTTGATTCGCTTCCTATGCTGCGGCAATACCTTGAAGGCGACAACTGGTTTCACAGCACAGATTGGACAGACGCAGGCCAACTGCCGGTTGGCATTGTGCGCAAGCGCTGATCAGTCCGCATTATGAAATGAAGACCAAGGGTTAGCCCTAGGATTGTCAGACTAAGTTCAGTTTAGCGTCAGTCGCTGGCAAGTAGTTACAACCAAAATACTGACAGACCCCTATTCAGCGGGCAATCCTAAGGAGACACCATGGCCATCGTGCATGAAGACCGACCAATGTCGTCGGAAGAAAAGAAAGTGATTTTTGCCTCATCGCTCGGCACGGTGTTCGAGTGGTATGACTTTTACCTTTACGGCTCACTGGCCGCCATCATTGCCAAGCAGTTTTTCAGCGGTTTGGATCAAGGCTCTGCGTTTATTTTCGCCTTGCTGGCCTTTGCTGCCGGTTTCATCGTACGTCCTTTCGGTGCAATTTTCTTTGGCCGTTTAGGCGACATGATCGGGCGCAAATACACTTTTCTGGTCACCATTCTCATCATGGGTTTGTCGACGTTCATCGTCGGTGTGTTGCCCGGCTACGCCAGTATTGGTGTGGCAGCGCCTGTGATTTTGATTGCCTTGCGTTTGTTACAAGGATTGGCGCTTGGCGGTGAGTACGGCGGCGCTGCCACCTATGTGGCCGAGCACGCGCCTCACGGCAAACGTGGCGCTTACACCTCGTGGATTCAAACCACTGCCACGCTGGGCCTGTTCCTGTCGTTGCTGGTCATCTTGGGCACACGTACCGCCATTGGCGAAGACGCTTTTGAAGCCTGGGGCTGGCGCATTCCTTTCCTGGTGTCTATCGCTTTGTTGGCCGTGTCGGTGTATATCCGCTTGTCCATGAACGAGTCACCTGCTTTCACCAAAATGAAGGCCGAGGGCAAAACCTCTAAAGCACCTTTGTCCGAGTCTTTCGGTCAATGGAAAAATTTGAAGATTGTGATTTTGGCCCTGATTGGTTTGACCGCAGGCCAAGCCGTGGTCTGGTACACCGGCCAGTTTTACGCTTTGTTCTTCTTGACGCAGGCCTTGAAAGTCGACGGCGCAACAGCGAATTTGTTCGTGGCAGCCTCGCTTGTCATCGGCACGCCTTTTTTCATCATCTTCGGCGCCATGTCCGACAAGATCGGCCGCAAGCCCATCATCATGCTGGGTTGCTTGCTGGCGGTTCTCAGCTATTTCTTTGTGTTTGAGCAATTGACCAAGGCGGCCAACCCTGACTTGCATGCTGCTCAGCAAGCCAACAAAGTGGTGGTGGTGGCTGATCCTGCCGAATGTTCTTTTCAGTTCAACCCCACAGGTACGGTCAAGTTCACATCGTCTTGTGACATAGCCAAACAAAAACTGGCCAGCAACTCTGTCAGCTATTCAAACGAAATCGCTCCACCCGGTACCCCGGCCATCATCAAAGTCGGCGAAACCGTGATCTCTACCGTTGTCACGCCGGAAGATGTGGCCACAGCCAAAGAAGCCGCTGAGAAAAAACTCGAAGACCTCAAGGCGGCTGATGTGGTGGACCCCAAGGCAGTGAAAAAAGCCGAAGATGCGCTGAAAAATTTGTCGGATGAAAAGAAAAGCCGGGATGCTGTCATCACTGCCAACCTGAGCGCGACCTTGAAGGCAGCGGGTTACCCTGCCAAGGCAGACCCGATGAAGGTCAATAAGCCGGTCGTCATCCTGATCCTGACCTACCTGGTGATTCTGGTGACCATGGTGTATGGACCTATCGCTGCCATGTTGGTAGAGATGTTCCCCACCCGCATCCGCTATACATCTATGTCTTTGCCCTATCACATTGGTAACGGCTGGTTCGGCGGTTTGCTGCCCACCACCGCGTTTGCCATCGTGGCGCAAACAGGCAATATGTACAACGGTTTGTGGTACCCCATCATCATTGCCGGTGCCACATTCATCATTGGTACTTTGTTCATCAAGGAAACCAAAGATGTGGACATTTACGCTGACGACTAATCCCATCTGTCAATGAATCAGCCAGCCCTCCCCTCGTGGAGGGCTTTTTTTTTCCTACAATCGCGCACCCTCTAGGAGCAGTCCACATCGATATCCTGATCCAACAAATCATCAATGGCCTGGTGCTCGGCAGCATGTATGCGCTGGTGGCCTTGGGCTACACCATGGTTTACGGCATCATCAACCTGATCAACTTTGCGCACGGTGAAGTATTGATGGTCGGTGCGTTGACCAGTTGGACCGTGATCGGCGTGTTGCAGGAATACACCCCCGGCATGCCAGGTTGGTTGATGTTGCTGATCTCTTTGGTATGCGCCTGCGTTGTGGCCGCTACTTTGAATTTTGCGATTGAAAAAATCGCTTACCGGCCTTTGCGCGGTGCCCCCAAGCTGGCGCCGTTGATCACTGCCATCGGCATGTCAATCCTGTTGCAGACATTGGCCATGGTGATCTGGAAACCGAATTACAAATCCTTTCCTACTTTGCTTCCCAGTGAACCTATTCCCATCGGTGGCGCGGTCATCACCCCCACTCAAATATTGATTTTGGCTGTCACCGCGATGGCACTTGCTTTGCTGATGTGGCTGGTCAACGGCACACGACTGGGCCGCGCCATGCGCGCTACAGCGGAGAACCCGCGCGTCGCTGCGCTGATGGGCGTGAAGCCTGACATGGTGATTTCCGCCACCTTTGTCATCGGTGCCGTGCTGGCGGCATTGGCGGGTGTGATGTGGGCTTCCAATTACGGCACGGTGCAACACGGCATGGGCTTTCTACCCGGACTCAAAGCATTCACCGCCGCTGTTTTTGGTGGCATTGGAAATTTGGCTGGCGCGGTAGTCGGTGGCATTTTGCTCGGGCTGATAGAAGCGATTGCCTCGGGCTATATCGGCGACCTGACCGGCGGTGTGCTGGGCAGCCATTACGCGGATATTTTTGCTTTTGTGGTGTTGATCATCATGTTGACTTTGCGGCCCTCAGGCTTGCTGGGTGAGCGTGTGGCGGACAGGGCTTGATATGAAGCCAACGCATACAACCCCCTACACCCGTTACGCCATGTGGGCCGTGTTGCTGTTGGTATTGCCGCTGGGCTTGCAAACCATAGGCAACGGTTGGGTGCGTATTGCTGACATGGCTTTGTTGTATGTGTTGCTGGCTTTGGGTTTGAATATTGTGGTGGGGTATGCCGGTTTGCTCGACTTGGGGTTCGTGGCTTTTTTCGCCGTCGGCGCTTACATGTTCGGTTTGCTGGCCTCGCCGCATTTGACAGATACGTTTCCGGCCATTGCCACCATGTTCCCCGGTGGCTTGCACACGCCTTTGTGGGCAGTCATTCCTTTGGGCGCAGGTCTCGCAGGTTTGTTCGGCGTGTTGCTGGGCGCACCTACATTGAAATTGCGTGGAGATTACCTGGCGATAGTCACGCTGGGCTTTGGTGAAATCATCCGCGTCTTCATGAACAATTTGGACAATCCGGTCAACATCACCAACGGGCCCAAAGGCTTGGGTCAGATTGACGCCATGACGGTGATGGGTCATCCGCTGTCGCGCAAACTGGATTTGGGTTTCATTGAATTGCCCGGCGTCACGCAGTACTACTATCTTTTTTTGTTGGTGGTCCTGGTCAGCGCGCTCATTTGTTACCGCTTGGAACGTTCGCGCATCGGACGCGCCTGGATGGCGATTCGGGAAGACGAAATCGCAGCCAAGGCCATGGGCTTGAACACCCGCGATCTCAAACTCATGGCCTTTGGCATGGGTGCGGCTTTCGGCGGTGTGGCCGGGGTGTTGTTCTCTTCTTTCCAAGGTTTTGTGTCGCCCGAATCCTTTAGCTTGATGGAGTCGGTGATGATTGTTGCCATGGTGGTTTTGGGCGGTTTGGGTCATTTGCCGGGCGTGATTTTGGGCGCGGTGTTATTGTCGGCTCTGCCCGAAGTGTTGCGCTATGTGGCCGGACCGTTACAGCAAATGACCGATGGCCGTTTGGACGCAGCCATTCTTCGCCAACTCTTGATCGCGATGGCGATGATCCTCATCATGTTGTGGCGCCCGCGTGGTTTGTGGCCTGCGCCTGAACACGGCAAAGCCTTGCCTGCAGACAAGAGGTCTGCATGAATACGCCGGTGTTGAATGTGCAAGGCATCTCCAAACGCTTTGGCGGCTTGCAAGCGCTGAGCGATGTGGGCATGACGATTCAACGCGGTCAAGTCTATGGATTGATTGGCCCCAATGGTGCCGGCAAAACCACGTTCTTCAATGTGATCACCGGTTTGTATGCGCCGGATACTGGCAGTTTTGAATTGGCTGGCAAAACCTATCAACCGACTGCGGTGCATGAAGTGGCCAAGGCCGGCATTGCCCGCACGTTTCAAAACATCCGTTTGTTTGCCGAAATGACGGCGCTGGAAAACGTCATGGTCGGGCGGCATGTGCG
>CANGCZ010000110.1 GCA_947452325.1 Comamonadaceae bacterium
GCCAGCATGATGAAGTTGAACAGCTGATGCGGGCTCGGCAATGAAGTATTGAATATTTGAAGAACAGGGGTTAGACGATGGATGCAGCTTTATGGGTTTCCAAGACCGGCTTGGATGCGCAGCAAACGCGCATGAACGTCATATCCAATAACTTGGCCAACGTTTCAACCACTGGTTTCAAGCGCGACCGCGCAGTGTTTGAAGATTTGCTCTACCAAAACATACGCCAGGCCGGTGGACAAACCACGGCCAATACCCAGTCGCCTACCGGCTTGATGCTGGGTACCGGTACCAAAGTCGTTGCCACTGAAAAACTGCACATCCAAGGTAACCTGATCAACAGCCAAAACCCGTTGGACGTGGCCATCATGGGCGACGGTTTTTTCCAGATTCAACAACAAGACGGCACCATTGCTTACACACGTGACGGCGCTTTCAAACTGACGGGAACCGGACAACTGGTCACCTCGACCGGCTTTTTCCTTGAGCCCAATGTCACCATTCCCAATAATGCTTCGGCTTTGACCATAGGCCGCGACGGTACGGTATCGGTTGAACTCGTCGGCGGCCAGGGTCAGCAGGTGCTGGGCCAGATTCAGATTGCCAAGTTCATCAATCCGAGCGGCTTAAAGCCGCTGGGTAACAACTTGTTGGCCGCGACTGCGTCCAGTGGTCCGGTGCAGTTGTTGCAACCCGGCACCGTCGGCGCCGGTGTGCTTAACCAAGGCTCGTTGGAAGCCTCCAACGTGAACGTGGTGGAAGAAATGGTCAACATGATCGAAACCCAGCGCGCTTACGAAATCAACTCCAAATCGATCGAAGCGGTCGACGGCATGTTGAAGTACCTCAACCAAAACCTGTGACCAGGCGGATGACCGATACCATGAAAAAATTACTTGCCTTGCTAGTCATTGCTTTATTGCAGGCCTGCGCTGCTCACCCGGATCCCATGCTGCCGGCGCTCACACCGTCGCCCGATTTCGCGCCGGTCTACCCGTTGGCGCAAGAACAAAACAAGCCGGCCACTGGCGGTATTTACGGCAACCGCCAAAGCGATGCCTGGTTCGGTCGCGGTCGCAATTACCAGATCGGTGACTTGATCACTGTCATCCTGAACGAATCCACCCAGGCGGCACGCAGCCAAGGCACCGACATCAGCCGTGACGCTACTAACACCGCCATTCCCTCCGGTGCCAGCACCATGGTGGGCAAGATCAAACCCGAACTCAGCGGCATCAATTTGAATGCCGCCAAAACCACCAGCACCGGCAAAGGCACGGCGGACCAGAAAGCCAGCCTCAGCGGTTCTGTCACCGTGACCGTGATTGAAATCCTGGCCAACGGCAACCTGGTGGTGCGCGGTGAAAAGAAACTCGGTTTGTCTGAAGGCACTGAAGTGATTCAGGTCTCCGGCGTGATCCGCCCGCAAGACGTCGGCCCTAACGGCACCGTGCAATCGCTGAGATTGGCGAATGCACAAATTTCCTACCGTGGCACTGGCGACCTGGCGATTGCCAGCAAACCCGGCTGGGGTACCACCGGTCTGATGAAGTTCTGGCCTTTCTAAACCCGGCAACGATTGAAACAAATGAAAAAAATCTGGAAAAAATCTATTGCACTTTTACTGTGTTGCGCCATTGTCATGCCGGTGTCGGCTGACCGTGTCAAAGATCTGGCGACAGTTGCCGCCCAACGGTCCAACCAGTTGATCGGTTTCGGTCTGGTGGTCGGTTTACAAGGCACGGGCGATGACGCTTCGGTGCCGTTCACCACGCAAAGCATGAAAGCCATGTTGTCGCAAATGGGTGTACGGATTGACGGCCCCATGTCCGATTTTGAACAAGTGACTTCTGCCAGCCGCATTGATGTGAAAAATGCAGCCGCCGTCATGGTGACAGCCGATTTGCCGGGTTTTGCCAAACCGGGTCAGCGCATAGATGTGAATATTTCCGCCATCGGCAAAGCCACCAATTTGCGTGGCGGCAACCTGATCATGACCGCGCTGCGCGGTGTAGACGGTGAAATTTACGCCCTGGCGCAAGGCGCTTTGACGGCCACCGGTATCGATGCGGGCGCGGCCGGATCCAAAGTGGCCATCGGGGTGCCAACCGCGGCGCGTATTCCCAGCGGCGCGATTGTCGAGCGCATGGTCGAGACACCGTTCGAGAAGGCCGAGCATTTGATGCTTAATTTGCGCGACAACGATTTCTCCACCAGCAGCGCCATGGTGGCAGCGATCAATTCAAAATTCGGCGGCGACGTGGCGCAAGCCATCGATGGCACATCGATATCGGTACGAGCACCCCAAGACTTGAATCAACGTGTGGCTTTCATGGGCATGCTGGAAAACGTCGAGGTCACGCCGGGCGAGCCAAATGCACGCGTCATCATCAACGCCCGCACCGGCACCGTGGTCATCAACCGCGCGGTGCGAGTGACCGCTGCTGCGGTGTCGCACGGCACCATCTCTGTGTCTATCACTGCCACCAACGATGTGTCGCAACCCAACGCCTTCGGCCAGGGCCAGACCACACCGGTGCAAAACGCCGATGTGGCGGTGACCGAGCCGAAAAATCCGATGTTCCTGTTCAAGCCCGGCGTGGATTTGCGTGAAATCGTGGACGCGGTCAACCAGATCGGTGCCACACCTTCTTCGCTGATTGCCATTTTGGAAGCCTTGAAAAGCTCCGGCAGTTTGCGCGCCGAACTCATCATCATCTGAGCATTGCAACATGGCAGACATCAGCAACCCCAGCACCGCCGGCGCCAAGTCTTATTCAGACTTCGGGGCCTTGGGTGAATTGCGCGGCAAAGCCCAGCGCAATGAAAAGGGTGCGCTGCGCGAGTCTGCCGAACAGTTTGAAGGCCTGTTCATCCAAATGATGCTCAAGTCCATGCGGGACGCATCGAATGTGATGAAGACCGACATGTTCAAGTCCAATGCCATGGAAACCTTTGAAGGCATGTACGACAAAGAACTGTCCATGTCCATGGCCAAGCGCAACGCTTTGGGTTTTGCCGACGTGGTGGTCAGACAGTTAAGCCAGACCCAGACCAGCGCCAGCACTGCTGATTTGCTGGCGCAACGACAAAACGTCAATTCCCTGGTGGCGCCAGCCATGCCTTTGCACAAGCCTGTGCTGCCCATGAGTTTGCAGCAACCGGTGCAAACCGCCATGCCGCTGGAGCGCCCAAGCCTCAAGCCATTGCGTTTGAACCAGTCGCTGCCGCTGGCGCCGGTGAGGAATGAGCCATGAGTGATCTCTTAGGCATCAGCAGTTCCGCCGTCGCCGCTTACCAGCGCGCCTTGGGCACAGTCAGTAACAACATTGCCAACGTCGGCACTGAAGGTTATTCGCGCCAGACGTCCAATCTGGCAGAAACCGCGCCCATCAAACAAGCCAGCATGTACCTGGGTTCGGGTGTGATTTTTGACTCGGTCAAGCGCTCATTCGATGTGTTTGCCGAATCCAATCTGCGCAACAGCAATACCGATCTGGCCACACAAACACCCATGCTCAATTACGCTCAGCGCGTGATGGACATCATGGGCGACAAAAGCATTGGTTTGAGCTCGGCGCTGGACACATTTTTTGATGCCTCGCGTTCTTTGTCGGTAGACCCGGCGTCGACCATCATGCGCACCAGTTTCCTCAAGTCCACCGAAGGCGTGGGCTCGCGTTTTGCCGAGTTGTCCGGTCAGCTCGGTCTGGTCGCCGATGAAACGCATCAGGCCTTACAAACCGCTGCAGATCAGGTCAACACCATCACCGAACAGTTGGCACTGGTCAACCAGCAACTGGTCCGCTCACCAACGCTGGATGGCCAGCCCTCAGAGTTGCTGGACAAGCGCGATTTGCTGCTGCGTCAGTTGTCCGAGTTTTCACGCATCAAAACCAGTTTCACCAGCAACGGTATTGTTTCCGTCAGTTTGAGCAGCACCATGAAGCAAAGCGTGGTGGTCGACGGCATCAAATCCAGACCCATAGGCTTGGACCCGGCCTCGGGCAGCAAGTTCGACATGGTGGTCGACCCCTACGGCAATACCGAACCTTTGTCAGGCGCCAGTGGCGGCACCATCGGCGGCTTGCACGCTTTCATCAGTCAGGTGCTGGAGCCGGCGCAAAAAGGCCTGGACATGATGGCCAACAGTTTTGTGAAAGAAGTCAACGGTGTGCAAACCGCAGGCATTGACGGTTACGGCCACATGGGCACCGATATGCTGCGCATCAACAGCACAGCCACCAGCCCGGCGGCAGGCATACAAATGCTGCTCAAAGACCCGTTGCGGGTGAGTACCGGCGGTATTTTTCGCGTCACCGGCAGCCCGAACAACCCCAGCGATGTGCGGGCGACGGTCAGTTACACACCGGGTGCCACCAATCTGACCGCACTCAGCAACCCTAGCCTGGTCAACAACCCGTTCACCAACAAACCTTTGAATGTCGATGTCGCGGGTGCGCGCGTGTTCACACCGGTGACGCAAATTGCAGCCGGTGTCGATTCACCGGTCATTTACCTGGACAAGATGCAACCCGGCCAGCAGTTGCAAGTGCTGACCCAGGACGGCCGCCAATTGATCGGTACTTCGTTGACCGAAGACCAGAAATACCAGATGCTGACGCCTGAGAACGGCTTCACCAAGGAACTCACTTACAGCGACAAATACCTGAACCAGTCCGGTGAAAAAGCTTACCGGGGTTTGAATGTGTTCTACGGCGCCAAGGCCAGTGTGGTCAACGAACAGCAGTTTGATGCACTGGGTCAAGTGGACAAATCGACGCCGGTGGCCGCTCAACTCAACAGCCAGCGCGTCACACCTTTGCAGGTCACCACTGACACACGCATCATCGCCAAAGGGGCGATCACACTCAACGGCATGGCTTTGGGTGCCTTGACCCTCAAGGCAGGCGAAACACTGGGCCCGCAACAAGTGGCTGCCTGGTTGAACGCCGGCATTGACCAGAACCCCAGTTTCAGTTCCGACAAAGCCAAGCTGATCAACCCGATTTCCGGCTCCGACCTGTCTATCGAGTTGGCCGATGCTTCTGCCTTTCCCGATGAAGGCGGCGTGGTTCAAATCGGCGGCGAAAAAATCTATTACAGCGGCAAAGCCAAAAACAGCCAAGGCGATAAAAACATACTCACCGGTTTGATTCGCGGTTTGAGTTTTGACGCAGAAGGCAAAAAAGTCACAGACCCGAAATTGGCGGTCAGCCACCCGGTCAGCGAGCCGGTCATGGCCAATGACATGTTGCATGCCAAGGTATTCAATGAAATCCGGGTCACCGGTCAAGCCCTTGACTTTCGCAAAGAACTCAGCCTCAACGGCATCACCATAGGCAGCATACCGCCGGGCAGCAATTTACCGGCGCAATACCATGACCTGACCAGCTTGGTGCAGGCCATTCAGGCCAAAAGCCCGCAGTCCGGTGTGACTGCACGCATTGCTGACAACGGCGATCTGGTGCTGGAAAACCTGCCTGGCAAAGAAGGGGAAACCATACAAGTCGGACCGGAAAACACCGCCGGTACCGTGGTCAATGCTTTGGGCTTGAACCTTTCGCCCGGTGCCGACAAGTTTTACGGCATGGTGCAACTCAATCGCCGACTGGCCGACCCGTCACAGTCAGACATCCGCTTGTCCTTTGGCGAGTACGGCCCGGTGGACGCGCGCCAGACCGGCTCTCCGTTTGAATTGGGTTTGCTGGGTTTTCGCACCGGCGCCTACATTGAAGGCAAAGTGCCTGACGGCTTGCAAGTGTTTGTCACCGGTCAGGGCAAGGCGCAAATCGCCGCCAGCTTCTCCGGCGAACCGGCAGACCCCAAAGACGGCTTGCGCGCCCAGACCTTGCAAATCAAATTCACTGCACCGGATCGCTATGTGATTCTGGATGCGAAAACCGGTACCGAATTGGCCAACCGGCATTACGACA
>CANGCZ010000111.1 GCA_947452325.1 Comamonadaceae bacterium
GGCTACTACCACCATCAAGTCGGCGCTTGCATCTGCAATGGCTTGTTGTGCGAGCAGGGCTTCATCGGGGTATTTACCGTCCAATCGCAAGCTGTGCGGTTGGCACACGGGCATGCCGTGTTCAATGGCATATTGCTTGACGGCAGAGGCTTGCAATTTCATGCCTCGCCCGGCGGGTCGATCCGGCTGAGTCAGCACCAGCGTGATCTCATGGCCGGCGTGATGCAAGGCAGTCAGAGCGGTGCGTGCAAACTCCGGGGTACCGGCGAAAACAAGGCGCATCTATGAACGCTCAAGTTCGCGTTGGGCTTTGAGCATTTTGCTTTTGATGCGCATGCGTTTGAGCACAGACAGGTATTCAACAAACACCTTGCCCATCAAGTGGTCCATCTCATGCTGAATGCAAATCGCCATCAAGCCCTCGGCTTCGATGATGACAGTCTCGCCGTGTTCATTCAGCGCTTGTATCTTGACGCGCTCGGGTCGCTCGACGCCGTCAAAAATACCGGGCACCGACAAACAGCCTTCTTCGTTTTTGACGCGCTCTTCGCTGGCCCACAACAACTCGGGGTTGATCAGCACCTGGGGCTGGTTGTGTTCTTCGGACACATCCATCACCAGCAAACGCTCATGCACATTCACTTGCGTGGCCGCCAGTCCAACCCCTTTGGAGTCGTACATGGTCTCGATCATGTCGGCGGCGAGCGCGCGTATGCGGTCATCCACAACAGCCACCGGTTTGGCCACGGTGTGCAGTCGCGGGTCGGGGTAAGAAAGAATGGGTAGTAAAGCCATGTGCCTATTGTCGCTTTTTTGAAAACCCGGGGTAAAGCCGCGGTTACAAAAAACGGCGCCTGTATTGGCACCCGCTGCGCGCGCAAGTATTTACGCTGAATGCTTTCAACCCCCAAAGGAAGCCGGCATGGAAAATGAAATACCGCCGCACGCAGTCAATGCGCGCGCAGGCACCAACGACTGGGAGGACTGGCTTCGCCTGAGTCTGACGCCACATATCGGCCTGCAGATGCAGCACCGTTTGGTGACCGCGTTGGGCTCGCCTGCGGCTGTGTTTGCGCAATCGCAAGACGGTTTGCTGACGCATGTGAACCAGGTGCAAGCCAAAGCCTTGCAGCACTACCCGCCGGATTGGGACGAGGTACTGGCGCGCACCCGGGCTTGGCTGGCGCAAGCCCGCGAGGGTGTAGATCAAGCCATCTGGACTTGGGACGACGATAGCTACCCTGCCGGTTTGCGCGAGATCGACGATCCGCCCTTGGTGTTGTTTGCGCAGGGACAAACCAAACGGCCGTGCTGGCAAGGTGTGGCTGTGGTTGGCAGCCGCAACCCCACGCCGCAAGGCAAAGAAAATGCCAAAGCCTTTGCCGCCCAGTTGCAGCAAGCCGGTTGTTGTGTGGTGTCAGGCATGGCCATGGGCATAGACGCTGCCGCTCACGTGGGCGCCTTGCGGTACCCGGATCCCCAACGATGTGTGACGGTGGCTGTGGTCGGCACCGGTTTGGACCAGGTCTATCCGCGCCAGCACCATGCGCTGGCGCAGCAGGTGGCGCAACATGGCTGGTTGCTCAGCGAATTGCCGCCGGGCACGCCGCCGTTGCCACACCATTTCCCTATGCGCAATCGTTTGATCGCCGGTTTGAGCCACGGCGTGCTGGTGGTGGAAGCGGCGTTGAAATCGGGCTCACTGATCACCGCAGACATGGCCTTATCGCAAGGCAAAGAGGTGTTTGCGATTCCCGGCTCTATCCATTCGGTGTTGTCGCGCGGCTGTCACGCCTTGCTGCGGCAAGGCGCGAAACTGGTCGAAAACGCGCAGGATGTGCTGGAGGAGTTGCCGTTCTACGGGAGCATTCAGGCAAACACGCCAGTGCCTCCCCCAAAGGAGCCGCTGACTGACAGCAAACAACTTGCCTTGCTCAAAGCCTTAGGTCACGACCCGCAAAGTCTGGAAATGTTGTTGCTCAGCAGCGGCTTAGCGTTGGAAGACGTATTGCTGGCGATGCAAGTGCTGGTAGACGCAGGCCGGGTGGCGCAAATGCCCGGCGGCTTGTACCAGCAGTTGCATGGCTGATGTCACGCGGAGTCCAATATCTTGATGACAAAACGAATTTCAGGCAGATTCACACCTGCGCGGCAAACCGTGTTTGAAACAAGGTATATTGCAGTCATGTTCGATGTCCTTGTTTACGTTTACGAACACTACTGGCGTGGTGACGTTTGTCCCGAATTGCCGTTGCTGGGCCGCAAGCTCAGCGCAGCAGGTTTTGACGCCGACGAAATCCAGCAAGCCTTGTCATGGCTAGCGGGCCTCAATAGCGCCGCCCAACATGCGGACCTGATTCAAGTGCACCAGCAACGCGTGGCTCCGTCTTATGTGCAATCGCCCCTGAGCATGCGCGTGTATTCCGAAGCCGAGCAACAGCATTTGGGTGCTGCGTGCCTGGGCTTCATCACTTTCATGGAAAGCGCAGGCGTCATGTCGGCGCAAATGCGTGAAATCGTGGTCGACCGCGCCATGGCCGTCACCGACCACCCGGTCGGTCTGGACGATCTGAAAATCATTGTGCTGATGGTGTATTGGAGTGCCGGCATCGAACCGGATGCCTTGGTGCTTGACGAGTTGTGTGACGACAATATCGACCGTATCGCTCACTGAGCAATTGAATCCCGAAAAAAAAGCAGCCGACAGGCTGCTTTTTTATGGGGCGGTGCTTTAAACCACAGCACCTGCATTCGGGTCGTTCGGGTCTTCTTCAGGACCGTCTTTTTTCACATGTTTGATCAGGTCTTCGCGCTTGATGCCTAGCCACATGGCGATGGCAGCGGCTACAAACACCGAGGAATAAATGCCAAACAAAATGCCGATCGTGAGCGCCAGCGCAAAGTAATGCAGTGTCGCGCCACCAAACAACAGCATGGACAAGACCATGAGCTGCGTGCAGCCGTGGGTGATGATGGTGCGGCTGATGGTCGAAGTGATGGCGTTGTCGATGATCTCCACCGTGTTCATTTTGCGAAAGCGGCGAAAGTTCTCGCGCACCCGGTCAAAAATCACCACCGATTCGTTCACCGAATAACCCAGTACCGCCAACACGGCAGCCAGCACGGGGAGCGAAAATTCCCATTGAAAATAAGCGAAGAAGCCCAGAATGATGATGACATCGTGCAAGTTGGCGATGATGCCGGCCACGGCGTATTTCCACTCGAAACGAATGGCCAAATAAATCATGATGCCGACCACCACAAAGGCCAGCGCTTTGAGGCCGTCAATCGCCAATTCATCGCCGACTTGCGGGCCGACAAATTCAGTGCGCTTGAGGACGGCTTGCGCGTCGGTTTCTTTCAAAGCCGCCATCACGCGCTCGCTTTGCTCGGTCGCGGTCGAGCCTTTGGCCGCTGGCATGCGTATCAATACATCCTGGGCGGAGCCGAAGTTTTGCACTTGCACATCGGCATAGCCCAGACCGGCTATGCGCGCGCGCACAGGGTCGAGTGCCACCGGTTGCGAAAAGCCGACTTCCATCAAAGTGCCACCGGTGAATTCCACCGATAAATGCAAGCCACGGCTGAACAGGAAAAACACCGCCGCCAAAAAAGTGATGAACGACACCGCGTTGAACACCAGCGCATGGCGCATGAAGGGTATGTCGCGTTTGATCTTGAAAAATTCCATGCTGTTTCCTTGTTCTTCAGCCACACGCACACAGGGCGCTTCATGCAATCGGGGTATCAGTCGCCTTTGGCACGGGCAATCGCTTGTGCGGTCACGTCATCGGGGCGCCAGACGGTGCCGATAGACACGGTTTGCAAGCGCTTTTGACGGCCATACCAAATGTTCACCAGACCGCGCGAGAAAAACACGGCCGAGAACATGCTGGTCAGAATACCTAAGCAATGCACTACCGCAAAGCCGCGCACCGGCCCCGAGCCGAAAGCCAACAAGGCCAGACCGGCAATCAGCGTGGTGACGTTGGAGTCCAGAATCGTTGACCAGGCGCGGTCATAACCGATGTGTATCGCGGTTTGGGGTGCTGCGCCATGGCGCAATTCTTCACGCACGCGCTCATTGATCAGCACGTTGGCGTCAATCGCCATGCCCAGTACCAAGGCCATGGCCGCCATGCCAGGCAGCGTCAGCGTGGCTTGCAGCATGGACAACACAGCCACCAGCAGCAGCAAATTGACTGCCAGGGCGATGCTGGAGATCACGCCGAACAACAGATAGTAGACACACATGAAGGCGGTGACAGCCAAAAAGCCCCAAGTCACGCTGTCAAAACCTTTGGCGATGTTTTCTGCGCCGAGTGACGGGCCGATGGTGCGTTCTTCGATGATTTCCATGGGCGCAGCCAGCGAACCGGCGCGTAACAACAAGGACGTGTCTGCCGCTTCGACCGTGGTCATGCGACCCGAGATCTGTACCCGGCCGCCGCCGATTTCGGTGCGGATCACAGGCGCGGTGACGACTTCGCCTTTGCCTTTTTCGAACAACAAAATCGCCATGCGCTTGCCGACGTTTTCGCGCGTCACGTCTTTGAAAATACGTGCGCCTTTGGCGTCCAGCGTCAGGTGCACGGCGGCTTCTTGTGTTTGGTTGTCAAAGCCGGGCTGGGCATCGGTCAGGTTTTCACCGGTGAGCAGCACTTGTTTTTTGACCACCACCGCCTGGCCGTTGCGGTCCAGGTATTTTTCAGTCCCAAAAGGCACTGCACCGCTGCCGATTTCGGCAGAACGCGCTTCGCTGCTTTCATCCACCATGCGGATTTCCAGCGTGGCGGTGCGCCCCAAAATGTCTTTGGCCTTGGCGGTGTCTTGCACGCCCGGCAGTTGCACGACGATACGGTCCAAGCCTTGCTGTTGAATCACGGGTTCGGCCACGCCGAGTTCGTTGATGCGGTTGTGCAAGGTAGTGATGTTTTGTTTCAAGGCCTGGTCTTGCACCCGGCGACCGGCCTCGGGTTTGAGTTTGGCGTTAAGCAGTACATCGCTGCCTTGTGCAGACAGCGTGGCCAGCAAGTCGGGAAACTGGTCGCGCAACAGGTTGGCGGTGGCATCGGCGGCGGCTTGTTCGCGGAACACGATGTCGATTTGCTGGCCGTTGCGTGAGATGCCGCCGTGGCGTATGTTTTTCTCACGCATCAGCGTGCGCAAGTCTCCAGCCAGCGATTCGGCTTTTTTGGTCAAAGCGGCTTGCATGTCGACTTGCAACATGAAGTGCACGCCGCCGCGCAAATCCAAACCCAAATACATGGGCGCGGCGCGCAAGCTGCTCAACCACGCGGGGGTTCGCGCGATCAAATTGAGAGCGACGATGTAAGAGGGGTTGTCAGCTTCTGGGTTGAGCACACGTTGCACCGCGTCTTTGGCCTTGAGTTGCTGGTCGGTAGTTTCGAAACGCACTTTGAGCGAATTGTTTTCCAGCGTCAGCATGGAGGGATTCAATCCGGCGGCTTTCAACGCTTCTTCTACTTTGCCTTGTACCCCCAAATCCACCTTGACGCTGGCGCGCCCGGGCGAGACTTGCACCGCAGGCGCTTCGCCGAAAAAGTTCGGCAGCGTGTAGACACTGCCCAGCAGCACGGCGATCAGAATGACCAGGTATTTCCAAAAGGCGTAACGGTTCATGGCGATGACTTATTTGATAGAGCCCTTGGGCAGCACTTGAACCACGGCGCTGCGCTGTAACTGCAACACCACGCCGCCGGCCACTTCCAGGCCGATTTGTTGTTCGCTCAATTGGGCGATCTTGCCGAGCAGGCCGCCGGTGGTGAC
>CANGCZ010000112.1 GCA_947452325.1 Comamonadaceae bacterium
CCCGGACGTGAATCCATGAAGACCAGCATGGAAGAACTCATACACCATTTCAAATTGTTCACCGAAGGTTTTCATGTGCCTGAAGGCGAAGCCTATGCCGCGGTCGAACATCCCAAGGGTGAATTCGGTATTTATTTGGTCAGTGATGGCGCCAACAAACCTTACCGTTTGAAAATCCGTCCACCCGGTTTCGCGCATCTGGCGGCTATGGACGAGATGACGCGCGGCCACATGATTTCAGATACCGTCGCCATCATCGGAACCATGGACATTGTGTTTGGGGAAATTGACCGATGAATACCACCGTCGAACATTTTTCAACGCAAACCATGCAGCGTTTCCAGCATGAGTTGAACAAATACCCCGCCGATCAAAAACAGTCTGCGGTCATCGCGTGTTTGTCTATCTTGCAGCAGGAAAACGGCTTTGTCACTCCGGCGCAGGAAAAAGCGCTGGCGGCGGTGCTGGACATGCCCGTCATGGCTGTGCACGAGGTTTTCACTTTCTACAACATGTTCAACCAAAAGCCCGTTGGACAATTCAAGATCAATGTCTGCACCAATCTGCCTTGTCAGTTGCGCGGCGGTCAAAAGGCGTTGGAACACCTTTGCAAGAAATTGAATATTGAAGTCGGACAAACCACAACTGATGGCAAATTCACTTTGCAACCCGGCGAGTGCATGGGCGCTTGTGCAGATGCGCCTGTTTTGTTGGTCAATGATCGCAGCATGTGCAGTTTCATGAGCCACGACAAATTAGATCAATTGATTGACGGCCTGCAACAGGCGGAGACCAAGCCATGAACGTGCAACAACTGTTGTCGCAATTCCAGGCCAAGGGCTTGGAGACTTGCTTTCACGGGCGTCATATCAACCCGCAAATCTATGACGGCCTCAACGGTCGCAACTGGTCTTTGCAAGACTATGTCGCTCGCGGCGGTTACCAGGCTTTGCGCACCATACTCGGTTTGAACGGTGAGGCTGCTTGGACGCAAGACCAGGTGATTGCTTGCGTCAAAGAATCAGGCCTCAGAGGTCGCGGCGGTGCAGGTTTTCCCACTGGCTTGAAGTGGAGCTTCATGCCGCGTTTGTTCAACGGCCAAAAATACTTGGTCTGTAATTCAGACGAAGGTGAGCCGGGTACGTGCAAGGACCGCGATATTCTCGAATTCAATCCGCATATCGTGATTGAAGGCATGGCGATTGCCGCTTATGCCATGGGCATCAGCGTCGGTTACAACTACATTCACGGCGAAATTTTCCAAACCTACGAGCGCTTCGAAGTTGCACTTGATGAAGCGCGCGCTGCAGGTTTTCTGGGTGATCGCATACAAGGCAGTGAATTCAGTTTTCAATTGCATGCCGCCCATGGTTTTGGTGCGTATATTTGCGGCGAAGAAACTGCATTGCTCGAATCCCTCGAAGGCAAAAAAGGCCAGCCGCGATTCAAACCACCGTTCCCTGCCAGCTTTGGTGTCTACGGCAAACCGACCACCATCAATAACACCGAAACATTCGCGGCCGTCCCATGGATCATTCGCAACGGCGGCGCTGCATACCTGGCCTGCGGCAAACCGAACAATGGCGGCACCAAGATTTTTTCTGTCAGCGGTGATGTTGCATTACCCGGCAATTACGAAGTCCCCATGGGCACACCGTTTTCAAAGTTGCTCGAACTCGCCGGTGGCGTTCAAGGCGGGGCATTGAAAGCAGTGATTCCAGGCGGTTCCTCCGCGCCCGTGTTGCCTGCATCCATCATGATGGACATCACCATGGATTACGACGCCATTGCCAAAGCCGGGTCCATGCTCGGCTCGGGCGCTGTCATCGTGTTGAACGACACGCGCTGCATGGTGAAAAGTTTGCAAAGGTTGTCGGCCTTTTACATGCACGAATCTTGCGGCCAGTGCACGCCTTGCCGCGAAGGCACAGGCTGGTTGTCGCGCATGGTCGACCGCATAGAAACCGGTCACGGCAAACCGTCTGACATGGACTTGTTGGATAACGTGGCAGAAAACATCATGGGCCGCACCATTTGCGCTTTAGGTGATGCAGCGGCCATGCCGGTGCGTGGCATGCTCAAACATTTCCGTCACGAATTCGAACACCACATCACGCACAAGACCTGCATGGTCTCGTCGCAGGCACACGCGAGCCATCACCATGATTGAATTGCAAATCGACGGCAAAACCGTGCAAGTGGCTGAAGGCAGCGTGGTGATTCAAGCGGCCGAACAGGCAGGCACGTTTATTCCGCATTTTTGTTACCACAAGAAATTGAGTATCGCGGCCAACTGCCGCATGTGCTTGGTCGATATTGAAAAAGCACCCAAGCCCATGCCGGCTTGCGCTACGCCTGTCACGCAAGGCATGGTGGTGCACACCAAATCTGAGCGTGCCATCAAAGCCCAAAAATCGGTGATGGAATTTTTGCTGATCAACCATCCTTTGGATTGCCCGATTTGTGACCAAGGCGGTGAATGTCAATTGCAGGATTTGGCCGTCGGTTACGGCGGCAGTGCCTCGCGTTACGAAGAAGAAAAACGCGTGGTGTTCCACAAGGATGTCGGCCCGCTCATCAGCATGGAAGAAATGAGCCGCTGCATACATTGCACGCGTTGCGTTCGCTTCGGTCAAGAGATCGCGGGCAGCATGGAACTCGGTATTTCTCAGCGCGGCGAGCATTCCGAAATTGAAGCCTTTGTGGGTGACACCGTTGACTCCGAACTCTCTGGCAACATGATTGACATTTGCCCCGTCGGCGCACTGACGAGCAAGCCGTTCCGTTACCAGGCACGCACTTGGGAATTGAGCCGTCGCAAGTCCATCAGTCCGCACGACGCCACCGGCGCCAACCTGATTGTGCAAGTCAAAAACAACCGCGTCATGCGCGTGGTGCCTTTGGAAAACGAAGACGTCAACGAATGCTGGATTGCTGATCGCGACCGCTTCAGTTACGAAGCTTTGAACAGCGATGAGCGTTTAACTCAGCCTATGTTGAAGCAAGACGGTCAATGGATTACCGTCGATTGGTCTACCGCGCTTGAATACATTGCCAACGGCTTGCAACACATCAAGACAGACCACGGCGCTGCTGCGATTGGCTGTCTGGCCAGCCCGCACAGCACGCTGGAAGAGTTGTATTTGGCCACCCAGTTCATGCGCGGCTTGGGCAGCGACAACATCGACAGCCGTTTGCGTGTCGCTGATTTCCAGCACGATGGCAAAGTGCGTTGGCTTGGCACTTCGGTCGCTTCGCTCTCGACACTCAATCGTGTCTTGGTCATTGGTTCCAATGTTCGCAAAGACCAGCCTTTATTGGCGCAACGTATTCGCCAGGCGGTTCGCCGTGGTGCCAAAGTCCACGCATTGAATGAACAAGCCTTCGACTGGGCCATGCCCTTGGCCGAAGTCTCTTTGGCTGACAGCGCCTTGTGGGTACAGGCCTTGGCTGATATCGCAGCCGCCGTCGCTCAGCATACAAACACACAAGCGCCAGTCCCCGGCAATGCAAGTTCTCCTGTGGCTCAAGCCATTGCAACTTCGATGTTGTCCGGCGAACGCAAAGCCGTGTTGTTAGGTAATGCAGCTGCGCATCATGAAAAAGCCTCAAGCTTGCTGGCTTTGGCGCATTTCATTGCAGAACATACCGGCGCGAGTGTCGGCTATCTGGGTGAAGCCGCCAACACCGTGGGCGCACAACTGGTGAACGCGCGTCCCTTGCACGGCGGAATGAATGCAGCACAAATGTTGCAGGCTTCTGCTCTCAAAGCCATGTTCTTGCTGCACACAGAACCGGCGCATGACTGTGCTGTGACTTCCCACAAATTGACCAGTGTCGACATGGTCGTCACCCTGTCGCCATTCAAAACCAATCTCGACATCAGCGATGTCTTGTTGCCCATCTCGCCGTTCACCGAAACAGCCGGCACATTTGTCAACACCGAGGGCCGTGCACAAAGTTTCCATGGCGTAGTGAAACCGCTGGGTGACACACGTCCCGCTTGGAAGGTCTGGCGCGTCTTGGGCAGCATGATGAAACTGCCCGGCTTTGAATTGGAAAGCATAGAAGAAGTGCGCGCCATGGCCTTACCTCAAGACATAGCCTCGCATTTGTCCAACGCCACGCAAGCCAAAGTCGACCTGACACCTGCCAGCCACGCGCCGGTGAGCGCAGCCATTTACAGCTTGGACGCTTTGGTCAGACGTTCTCCTGCATTGCAACACACAGCAGATGCACATGAAGGACATGTTCATGGTTGATACCTTTTTCAACCTGGGTGCTTCTTTGATCGCCGATGCATGGTGGGTCAAACTGGCATGGCCGGTGCTGTGGACGCTGATCAAAATCGTTGCCGTGGTGTTGCCACTGTTGGGTTGCGTTGCTTATTTGACTTTGTGGGAACGCAAGGCCATTGGTTTTACACAGATCCGTTTAGGACCTAACCGCACCGGCCCCGGTGGTTTGCTGCAACCCATAGCTGACGCGCTGAAAATCCTGACCAAGGAAATTATTCTGCCTACCAAGGCCAGTTCGGGTTTGTTCTTTTTGGGTCCTGTCATGACCATCATGCCTGTCATGGCGGCATGGGCGGTGATACCTTTCGGTC
This sequence comes from Comamonadaceae bacterium, assembly GCA_947452325.1. Lineage (GTDB taxonomy): Bacteria > Pseudomonadota > Gammaproteobacteria > Burkholderiales > Burkholderiaceae_C > Limnohabitans. The sequence goes on from CANGCZ010000112.1 coordinate 4,610, forward strand.
CTGAAGTGGTGTTGGCTGATGTGAATGCGGGTTTGCTGTTTCTCATGGCCATCACTTCGCTTGAGGTCTACGGCATCATCATCGCGGGCTGGTCTTCCAACTCCAAATACGCTTTTCTGGGCGCATTGCGCGCATCGGCCCAAATGGTGAGTTATGAAATCGCCATGGGCTTTTGTCTGGTGGTGGTGCTGATGGTTTCCGGCAGCATGAACATCACTGACATCGTCATGGGTCAAAGCAAAGGCATGTTTGCCTCTCAAGGCGTGGGCTTTCTGTCTTGGAACTGGTTGCCCTTGCTGCCTATCTTCGTCATTTATTTCATCGCCAGTCTGGCCGAAACCAACCGCCACCCGTTTGACGTGGTCGAAGGTGAATCCGAAATCGTGGCGGGTCACATGATTGAATATTCAGGCATGTCATTCGCCATGTTCTTTCTGGGCGAATACGCCAACATGATTCTGGTGTCCACCATTGCTGCCTTGTTGTTTCTGGGCGGCTGGCTGGCGCCAGTTGACTCGGTTTACCTGGCTTGGGTGCCGGGTTGGATTTGGTTGTGCGCCAAAACATTCGTGGTCGTCACCATGTTTTTGTGGGTGCGCGCCACCTTTCCGCGTTTTCGCTATGACCAGATCATGCGCCTGGGTTGGAAGATTTTCATTCCGGTGACGCTGGTCTGGCTGGTCGTCATAGGCGCTTGGATGCAAACCCCTTGGAACATCTGGAACTGATGCAAAGACCTATGAGCACGCACACGTCCACCACACCCGCCACGCCTTTTTCCTGGGCGGATTTTTTCTCTAGTTTTTTGCTGCTGGAGTTTTTCAAAGGTTTTGCCATCACCGGCAAATACATGTTTGCGCGCAAAATAACGGTCCAGTTTCCTGAAGAAAAAACACCGCTGAGTCCTCGCTTTCGCGGTCTGCATGCATTGCGTCGCTATGACAACGGCGAAGAGCGTTGCATTGCTTGCAAACTGTGCGAGGCTGTGTGTCCGGCCATGGCCATCACCATTGAATCGGACGTGCGAGAAGACGGTTCACGCCGCACCTTGCGCTATGACATCGACTTGACCAAATGCATTTTTTGCGGTTTTTGCGAGGAAAGCTGTCCGGTTGACTCCATCGTCGAAACCCATATTTTTGAGTACCACGGCGA
>CANGCZ010000113.1 GCA_947452325.1 Comamonadaceae bacterium
ATTCTGACTGTCAAATTATTTAGATATTTTGCATAGGTGCGCAACGGCAATCTTAAAATAAGCTCGCTACTCAATAAGGCGCAAGCTTGCAGTACAAAAAGCTGCCAAAGATTCAGATCAAGATTGATCATCAGATTTATTAATTGTCTTATGCTTTTTCAAAAAACGTTTAAAAGGATAGTATATAAGACCGGCTATAGCCAATACTAGTGAAAAAAGTATTCCCAATACCGATGCAATCACACCTGCACCCATACCAGGTCCGATGTAAGCGTGAACGGGAAAACTGATAATTAATAATGCGATTAGAAAGAAATTTTTCATGAGCAATTTTTTTGAGTTAAAGATATGCGTACTTTGTCGCCAAGTTCACGCGAGACAATGCGCGACCAATTGAGGAAGTGTGTTTTTCCATTACTGGCTCGATTGATGAATTGCCAACTGACTGAACCATCAGGCAGAAATTGGATAAGGCGTCCGTAATTGGATTCTTCGACAAAGATTTCCTGGCCAATAATTTTTCCTCGCCCTTCAGTTATGGTCCGCAACTCAAGCTTTTCAAAGCCAGGCTGCCAAGGCGTAGTAACCTCATCTTTAAGAAAGTCATAAACAAAAATATTATTGCTTCTGCGAACTGTCAAACCAATCATACCGGTGGTGAATGCGTTGTTGTTGAAAATAGAAATTTGATGATCGTTAACAATACTTACATCATGCTGATGTATCCAAGGTCCTTGTTTGTGCCATATGATTTTGTTTGTCGAAGGACGGTACAAAATAAGCATTGATTGATTACGTAAACTTAGAAAAACATCGCCTTTTTTCCAAAATTTCCCATCGATTAATACGGGTTGGATATCGTTTAAATGTATTGGATCAAGCTCTACTGACTCACTCTTTCCATAGACAAGGTAGCTCAACCCGTTGTCTTCCAGTATTTTAATTACAGATTTTTCATATATAACCTCACCCTTAAGTGAAATTAAGGTGATCCCATCATTTTGAATTTTTTTGTTATCTACAGTGGATGTTTTATTTTCAATTTTACTTGGCGACCAGAAGTTTCCGGAATGATCTCTTTCGAGTGAGTGGTGATAAATCGCATCATCTTGAAAAAGCGATATCCTCGAACAAGTATCTAATCTAACGATAGGCGAACCAGCCGAGTGCGTGTATATATTCCCGTCCTCACTTAAATAAGCGTGTTGATTGGCAAACCTTTTTTCCGAGCTATTTATGAGGAAATCTCCCAGATTTGACTTTAGCTTTGAATCAGACCAAATAGCATCTACACCTGTGAATTTCCATTGGTGAATTTTTTCATGTGTATTCAAATCCCATAACTCTGAAACGGAACGATTCAAATCACCGTCATAGCGGTTCACAAGCACATAACCGAGATCGGGACGTGAACCAGGTGTGTAATTAAACGAGAATCCTGACTGACCTGCAAAGCGTTGCTCAGGAGTGTAAGTGGGATCACCTTGAAGTTCCAGCACCTTTTTTACAACCGATGGAAATTCTGCAACTGAACCGACAACCGGCCCAAGTCCTTTGAGCTGATGTCCACCTAAATAATAATGCCGAACAGCTGCAGCAAGTAAAAGTGTAAATACAGCTCCGAATATTATTATTAATAAAAAAAACCATAGTGGAATTTTTTTATAAAGCAGGGTCTCTAATTTAGATGAATAACTACACATTTTCATTTATTATACTAAGCCTTGAATTCATTTTGTTAGATTCTTGTTTAACTTATTACTGTTTTGATATATGTATTTTTTATAATAAAAATATATTGAATTATTAAATATTATTTTAAAATTAATTTAATGTCTCAATATAACCTTAAAGTAATTCATAAGTTAAGATCTAGGAGCCTATGCATCCGGAGACTCACCATGCACCACACTTTCGGTCCCGTTTTGGCCAAGCTCAGCCTTTGTGCATGGGTGCTGCTGTTCGCCTACCCTGCACAAGCCAACGAATCGGCAAGTCCGTCCGACTACCAGCAAGCGCAAGAAGATGTGGCGCACGGCAACACAGCGCAACGCATCAACGGTTTGAATCGCTTGTCTCAAATCGGAACGGCTGCTGACGCATCCACGGTGTACCCCTTGCTCAGCGATGCCGACCCGTCTGTCCGCAGCGTGGCCCAGGCAGTGATATGGCAACTCTGGGGCCATTCAGGCGACGCCGCCATTGACCGTGAATACCAGCAAGGCGTTGAATTGATGAGTGCTGGCGATTTGACGCATGCTATTGATATGTTCACTCACATCATCGAGATTCAGCCTGTATTTGCCGAGGCATGGAACAAGCGCGCAACTTTGTACTTCATGATCGGGCAATACGATTTGTCCATCTTGGACTGCGAAGAAGTGCTCAAACGCGTACCTCAGCATTTCGGTGCACTGTCCGGCTACGCCAGAATGCTGGTGGACAAAGGACAGTTTGAACGCGCGCTCGACTACATGGAACGCGCCAACCTCATCAATCCGCAAATGCCAAATGCGGCAGAGATGATTTTGCAATTGCGCAAACAAATATCGGCAAAAAAGAAAAATATGGTGTGACGCTTTGCCAACCGGCCTTGCCTCAGTCCAGCCGGAATGGCCTGCCCGGAGGGGATCGAACCCCCGACCCACAGCTTAGAAGGCTGTTGCTCTATCCAACTGAGCTACGGGCAGAATCCATGAAAAAAGGCCTGTAAGGCCTTTTTTGTTTTTAAATGGTCGGGGCGATAGGATTCGAACCTACGACCCTCTGGTCCCAAACCAGATGCGCTACCAGACTGCGCTACACCCCGATGAGTCGATTCTACTCGCACCGGCGATGTGAAATGCGTTCCATGCATTTTCTTGCATGGTGTGTCGGCAATAATCATCGCATTCACATGCTTTAACCGCTTGTTTCCATGCATCTCAGCCAAGCAGATCACTCAGTCACGCCGCCGCTAATTGACATTCCCCGGGTGTACAACGCAGCGGCCGATTTGCTGTTGCGCCACAGCGTGCGCGCTGACAAAGCGGCTTACGTCGACGCCGTCAGCGGCGCGAGTCTGAGCTACTCGCAATTGAACGAACAGTCTCACCGGTTTGCACAAGCTTTGCTCAACCTGGGCCTGCAACAGGAAGATCGGGTGCTGCTGTGCATGCACGACAGCTTGCAGTGGCCGGTGGCGTTTTTGGGCTGCATGCTGGCCGGAGTGGTGCCCGTGGCGGTCAATACCTTGCTTACCTCTCAGGACTACGCCTTCATGTTGCAGGATTCGCGCTCGCGCGGGCTGCTGGTGTCCAAGGCTTTGTGGCCGGTGTTTGAGCCTGTCATTGATCAATGCCCGCATTTGAAATGCATTTTGACCGACGCGACGGACACCGTGCCCGGCGCTAAGGCTGTCACCGAGCTGATTCAGCAAAACCCGCCGCTGGCAAACGCCGCTCACACATTGGCTGACGATGTGTGTTGCTGGCTGTACTCCAGCGGCTCCACCGGCTCCCCCAAGGGCACGGTGCATTTGCACAGCCACATCATTCAAACCGCCGAGTTGTATGGCCGCGCGGTGCTGGGCTTGCAGGAAAACGATGTGGTGTTTTCAGCAGCCAAGCTTTTTTTCGCCTACGGTCTGGGCAATGCGCTGAGCTTTCCATTGGCCGTCGGTGCAACCACGGTACTGCTTGGCGCGCGTCCCACGCCAGCCGATGTGTTTCACGTCATGCAAACGCATCAACCCACGGTGTTTTACGGTGTGCCCACTTTGTTTGCGGGCTTGTTGGCACATGCCGGCCGCCCGTCTGCCCAACAACTGAATCTGCGGGTGTGCACCAGCGCGGGAGAGGCTTTGCCCGCCGAAATCGGCCACAAATGGCAAGCCGAATACGGGGTGGAAATACTCGATGGCATCGGTTCAACAGAAATGTTGCATATCTTTTTGTCCAACCAACCCGGCCGCGTGCGTTACGGCACCACCGGCCAAGCCGTGCCCGGTTACCGGTTGCGACTGGTGAATGACCAAGGCGCTGAGTGCGGCGTCGGTGAGCTGGGGGAATTGCAAATCAGCGGCCCCAGCTCTGCGCTGATGTATTGGAACAACCGCGAAAAAACCAAACACACGTTTGCAGGTGAATGGACGCGCAGCGGCGACAAATACAGCCGCGATGCTGACGGTTACTACACTTATGGCGGCCGCTCAGACGATATGTTGAAAGTCGGCGGCATTTATGTCTCGCCGTTTGAAGTGGAAGCCTCATTGATGACCCACCCTGCCGTGCTTGAAGCCGCCGTGGTCGGTCAGGCCGATGAAGAAGGATTGGTCAAACCCAAAGCCTATGTGGTGTTGAAACCAGGTCAGGTGGTTGACGATACTGAATTGAAAGCCCACGTGAAAAGCCAATTGGCACCCTACAAATACCCTCGCTGGGTGGCGTTTGTGCCTGAACTGCCCAAAACCGCCACCGGCAAAATCCAGCGGTTTAAACTGAGGGCTTGACTGCCCGCCCTGCTTACCTGCCTTTTCTGGAGAATTCCATGACCTCGCGTCGACAAGTACTGACCCAATCCGCTGCCATTCTGGGCGCTGCCTCCACCGGACTCATGCTGCCTGCACGCGCTCAAAACGCCAAGATCCGCATCGGCATGATGTTTCCCTACACCGGCACGTTTACCCAATTGGGTGTGGCTTGCGACAACGGCTTTCGCATGGCTTTGGAAGAAAAAGGCAACAAACTCGGGGGCCGCGAGATTGAGTACTTCAAGGTCGACGACGAGTCCGAACCGGCCAAAGGCGTGGAAAACGCCAACAAACTGGTGCAACGCGACAAAGTAGACGTGATCATCGGCACCGTGCATTCCGGCGTGCAAATGGGCATACACAAAGTCGCTCGCGAAACCGGGGTGTTGTCCATCATCCCTAACGCAGGCTTGCACGCGGCCACGCGCGCCTTGTGTGCGCCCAACGTGTTTCGCACCTCATTCACCAACAGCCAGCCGACCTTGGCGCTGGGCAAAGTGATGATGGAAAAAGGCCACAAAAAAGCCGTTTGGATCACTTGGAAATACGCCGCCGGTGACGAAGCCGGTGAAGGTTTCAAAGAAGGCTATCTGGCGGCAGGCGGCACCATCGTCAAAGAACTGGGCTTGCCTTTTCCCAACGTCGAATTTCAGGCTTTGCTGACCGAAATCGCTTCCATCAAACCCGATGCAGTGGCCTGTTTCTTCTCGGGCGGCGGCGCATCTAAATTCATCCGTGATTACGCAGCCGCTGGTCTGGCCGGCAAAATTCCTTTGTACGGCTCGGGCTTTTTGACCGAAGGTTTACTGGACGATGAACTCGCGCCATCGGCCCAAGGCATCATGACCACGCTGCATTACAGCGCTTCGCTGGCCAGCAAACGCAACGATGCGTTCCGCTTAGCCTACGCCAAGATGTTCAAGATGCAACCTGATGTGTACGCGGTGCAAGGCTACGATGCCGGTCAATTGCTGCTGCAAGGCGCGGCCGCCGTCAATGGCGATTTGACCAACAAAAAAGCCTTGTACACCGCCATGGAAAACGCCGTCATCGACAGCCCGCGCGGCAAATGGACCATGAGCAAGGCGCACAACCCGGTGCAGGATATTTACCTGCGCGTTGTCAAAGGCAAAGAAAACGTAGTGCTCGGCGTTGCCGCCAAAGCCCTGTCTGATTCCGGAGCTGGTTGCAAGCTGGGTTGATGGATCTCGCTAATTTTTTAATCCAACTGCTCAA
>CANGCZ010000114.1 GCA_947452325.1 Comamonadaceae bacterium
GATCTGGACAACACCATACGCAGCACCGCGGCCAACGCCGGTTACTTGGACATCAAGATGCGACCCGAGCGGCATAACAACGTCAAGTTGCTGCTATTGATGGATGTGGGTGGCACCATGGACGAACACGTCAGTCGCGTGGAGGAATTGTTTTCAGCGGTCAAGGGCGAATTCAAACACCTGGAGTTTTTCTACTTTCACAACTGCGTTTACGATTTTTTGTGGAAGAACAACCGCCGCCGTTTCGCTGAAAAGTTTGACACCTGGGACGTGATTCGCAAGTACAACAAAGACCACAAACTGGTGTTTGTCGGCGACGCCACCATGAGCCCTTATGAAATATTGCAACCCGGCGGAAGCGTGGAATACAACAACGAAGAAGCCGGTGCAGAGTGGATACAGCGCTTGACCCACGCCTACCCCAAATTCGCCTGGATCAACCCCGAGCCTTTGGGCGTTTGGCAATACCGCCAAAGCATCAGCATCATTCAACAACTGGTCAGCAACCGCATGTTTCCACTGACGCTCAAAGGGCTGGAAGACGCCATGCGCATGTTGAGCAAATAAGCTCAGTCTTTGGGCCTCAGGTGTTTGTCTTCAGCCTGCTGGCTTTCCCGCTTGAGCCGTTCTTTTTTCAAGTCACGCATTTGATGCCAAGCAAACACAAACACCAGTCCAAACACGCCCAATTCAATCCACATACCCATGCTTCATCTCCTTGGTGAATCAGCGAAACAATTGTCCAAGCCTACAATTTGCACCGTGCCACCGTAGTTCAATGGATAGAACTCTCCCCTCCTAAGGGAGTGATACAGGTTCGATTCCTGTCGGGGGCACCATAGCTTCAGTATTTCTTACTGACCGCCAGTTCCGGAAATGCATCTGGGATGGTGGACACCTGACCGCAATGCGCTGCCGTGTAACCCGGCAATTGGTTGACCGCAAACTGGAATTCATCGCTGTTCAATATTTTCAACACGGCTTTCAAATGCGGCTTGTCTAGGTCACCTTGGTTGCAAAGCAAAAAATAACGCTCGGTAGCCAAAGGCAAAAACTCAAGCTTGAAACGCCTGGCCGGGGTTTCGACACCGAAGCCCACATCCGCCATGCCGCTGGCCACATACGCCGCCACTGCGGCATGGGTGAATTCGGCCTGTTCGTAACCGGAAATCTGACTGGGGCTGACATGCGATTTTTTTAAGAAACATTCCAGCAAAAACCGCGTACCGCTGCTGGGCTGGCGGTTGACAAACCGAAGGCCTTTGCGCGTGAGGTCGCTCACCTCATAAATTTTGTGCGGGTTGCCCTTGGCCACCATGAAGCCCTGGCGACGCGTGGCCACGTGGATGATGCGGCTTTGTTTGGGCACCAGCCAACGTGCATAGTGCTTGAACGCTGCTTCCTCAAACTCGCCTTGCGGAATATGAAAACCGGCAATCTCGCAAGCCCCCTCGTGCAAAGAAGCCACAGCCTCGGTGCTGCCCACATACTTGCGCTCAACGCGCATGCCCGAGACAGTCAGGTTTTCAATCATTTTTTCCACTGCAAAACCGTGGCTGGCGTGCACCCGCAATGCCTCTTTGCTGCTCAGCAATACCCTGCCAATTTCACTCTCCAACTCTGACGCCAGAGACTCAAGCATGGGCGTCAAACGTGCATTGATGCGGTGACCTGCCCAGACCAGTTTTTCTGCCAGCGGGGTCAATGTCGAGCCTTTGCCGCGCTCCATGTTCAACAAGGCCATGCCCAGTTGCGCCTCTCCTTGGCGAATCAGACTCCACGCATGGCGATAGGAAGCGCCGGTTTTTTTGCAGGAACCGGACAAGCTGCCGTGACTTTGCACTTCGGCCAGCAATTCCAGCAACCGGGGGGTGAGGTTTTGGCCGGCGGCGTCGCTGATGGTCCATTGCGGCTTGATGGAAACTTTATGCATAGGTCCAAATAGGCTTTCGATAGCATATTAGTTGTGTGTATCAGCTCGATCTTAACAGCGGGCTTGCCCCATATTGCGGAGCACTGGTGTTTACCCTAGACTGGATTGTGCTGGGATAGCATACGTTAAAGTCCACGCTTTGCGTTATCACCCCACACAAAAATGGAGACACCATGAGCTCGACATCAGAAGCTTCAGGCACACCCGGATTTTTATCCAAGGAACGCATCATTGCAGGCGATGGGTTCAACCGCTGGCTGGTCCCACCTGCCGCTTTGGCTATTCACTTGTGCATAGGCATGGCTTACGGATTTTCCGTGTTCTGGTTGCCGCTGTCCAAAGCCCTGGGTATCAAAGAAGCGATCAAGTGCGGCCCCGAGATCGGTTTCTTGCAAGAATTGTTCATCACCACCTGTGACTGGAAAGTTTCCACCCTGGGCTGGATGTACACCTTGTTCTTTGTGTTGCTGGGCAGTTCAGCGGCGCTGTGGGGCGGATGGTTGGAACGCGTCGGCCCGCGCCGCGCCGGTGTGGTCAGCGCGTTTTGCTGGTGCGGCGGTATGTTGATCTCCGCCGTCGGCGTTTACACCCACCAGTTCTGGATGATGTTGCTGGGCTCGGGTGTGATCGGTGGCATCGGCCTCGGCTTGGGCTATATCTCGCCCGTCAGTACCTTGATCAAATGGTTCCCGGACCGTCGCGGCATGGCCACCGGTATGGCCATCATGGGCTTTGGCGGCGGCGCGATGATCGGCTCCCCTTTGGCCGCTGAATTGATGAAGCGATTCGCCACCGACACGGATGTCGGTGTCTACCAAACTTTCATTTGCATGGCCGTTGTGTACTTCGTCTTCATGATGGCCGGTGCGCTCGGTTACCGTGTGCCTGCCACCGGTTGGAAACCCGCGGGTTGGACGCCACCGGTGCAACAAAGCAGCAACACCATGATCACGCAAAACCACGTGCATGTGAGCAAAGTTTGGGGCATTCCCCAGTTTTGGATGGTGTGGGTGGTGTTGTGCATGAATGTGTCCGCCGGTATCGGCGTGATCGGCATGGCCAGCCCCATGTTGCAGGAAGTCTTCGGCGGCAGCCTGATCGGTGTGGACGCCAAGTTTGGAGACTTGGACAAAGCCCAGCTCACTTTGATTGCCGGTGTGGCTGCGGGCTTTACCGCCTTGCTAAGTCTGTTCAACATTGGCGGACGATTTGTCTGGGCCAGTTTGTCCGACAAACTGGGGCGCAAACTCACCTACATCATCTTCTTTGTATTGGGTGGCGCGCTCTATGCTTCTGTGCCTGCCAGCGCCATGGCCGGTAACAAGTTGCTGTTTGTCGCGGCGTTTTGCATCATCTTGAGCATGTACGGTGGCGGCTTTGCCACGGTGCCTGCCTACCTGGCTGACTTGTTCGGTACGCAAATGGTCGGCGCCATTCATGGCCGCTTGTTGACTGCATGGGCAACGGCGGGCATTTTGGGTCCTGTCGTTGTGAACTACATGCGCGACTACCAACTCGGTCTGGGCATTCCGCGTGAACAGGTTTACAACCAGACCATGTTCATTTTGGTTGGCATGCTGGTGGTCGGCTTGATCGCCAACTTGATGATTCGCCCAGTGAATGCCAAACATTTCATGACACCAGAAGAACTGGCTGTCGAGAAAAAACTCGCTCATGAAAAAGCCAGTGCTTCCGAAGTCGGCAGCGCGCATGGCGGTCCCACACACACCAAGCCTTTGTGGGTGGTGTTCGCTTGGACCGCAGTCGGCATTCCCTTGGCCTGGGGCATTTACCGCACCGTTTTGAGTGTGAGCAAATTTTTTAACTGATAACGACCATGAATAAACCTATCGAAGCCCCTGAGCTACAGACTGTCAGTCGACTGCTCCCCGAATTCAAAGACATGCCGGGCGGGCTCATGCCCTTGTTGCATGCTGTCCAAGAGGCTTTGGGGTTTATTCCAGCCAGCGCTGTCCCCATGATGGCTGAAGCTATGAATCTCTCTCGCGCAGAGGTGCATGGCGTCATCACTTACTACCATTTCTTTCGCAGCAAAGCACCCGGCAAGCACGTGGTACAAGTCTGTCGTGCCGAGGCTTGTCAGTCTTGCGGCAGCGAAGAATTACTCGCGCAAACCGAAGCCTTGCTGGGTTGCAAATTGCATGAAACCAGCGCCGACGGCCGCTTCAGCCTTGAACCGGCGTATTGCTTAGGCCTATGCGCTTCTTCTCCTGCAGTACAAATTGACGACAAGCTGTATGCACGCATGAACCACTCACGCATGGCGCGCCTGGTGGCTGACATAGGGAGCGCCGCATGATCACTGTTTTTGTTCCTTGCGACAGCGCAGCGCTTGCTGCCGGTGCAGATGAAGTGGCGGATGCTTTGCACAAGGAGGCCACCGCTCGCGGCCTTGCTATTGATGTGCAACGCAACAGTTCGCGTGGCATGTTCTGGCTTGAGCCTTTGGTTGAAGTCGTCACTGCCAAAGGCCGCATGGCTTACGGGCCGGTGACTTTTGAAGATGTGCCTTCTTTGTTTGAAGCCGGTTTTTTGAATGGCGGCACTCATGCTTTGTCTCTGGGCCTCACCGATGACATCACGTATCTCGCCAAACAACAACGCCTCACCTTCGCCCGCATGGGCATCACGCGCCCTTTGTCTTTGGATGATTACGCCGCGCATGGCGGCTGGGCCGGTTTGCAAAAAGCCGTGTCCATCGATGGCGGCGATGTGGTGCAAACCGTATTGGATGCCGGCTTGCGTGGACGTGGCGGTGCAGCCTTTCCGGCAGGCATCAAATGGCGCACCGTGCGTGCCACCACAGCTGCACAAAAGTATGTGGTGTGCAACGCAGACGAAGGCGACTCCGGCACCTTCTCGGACCGCATGACCATGGAGGGCGACCCCTACATGCTGATAGAAGGCATGGCCATCGCCGGTGTGGCAGTCGGTGCCACGCAAGGTTACATCTATATCCGTTCCGAATACCCGCACGCCATCACCACCATGAACGCCGCTATTCAGTTGGCGCAATCTGCTGGCTATCTGGGCGACAACGTGTTGGGCAGCGGCAAGGCATTCCATTTGCATGTGCGCAAAGCCGCCGGCTCCTACGTATGCGGCGAAGAAACCGCCATGCTCGAGAGCATTGAAGGCAAGCGTGGCATCGTGCGCGCCAAGCCGCCCCTGCCCGCGATTGAAGGTTTGTTCGGCCAACCCACGGTCATCAATAACGTGATCACGCTGGCCAGTGTGCCCATCATCATGGCCAAGGGTGCGGCGTTTTATAAAGACTTCGGCATGGGCCGCTCTACCGGCACATTGCCGTTTCAAATCACCGGCAATATCAAACAAGGTGGTTTGGTCGAGCGTGCATTCGGTCTGACATTGCGCGAATTGCTGTTTGATTTCGGCGGCGGTAGTCGCAGTGGCCGCGCCATCAAAGCGGTGCAAGTCGGCGGACCGCTGGGCGCGTATGTGCCTGAGTCGCAATGGGATGTGCCTTTGGACTATGAAGCTTATGCAGCATTGGGCTTGGTGGTTGGACACGGCGGCATCGTGGTGCACGACGACACCGCCAATATGGCCAAGCTTGCGCGTTACGCCATGGAGTTTTGCGCGCTTGAGAGTTGCGGCAAATGCACACCGTGCCGCATCGGTTCCACGCGAGGCATGGAAACGATTGACCGCATCGCCACTGCATCTAACAAAGAACAACAAGTGCATTTGCTGCGCGATTTGTGCGACACCATGTTGCACGGCAGCCTGTGCGCCATGGGCGGCATGACACCCTA
>CANGCZ010000115.1 GCA_947452325.1 Comamonadaceae bacterium
AGCGCCGCTTGTTTATTACCCATGCGGAATTCCACCCAGCCCAGGCTGTCGGTGATCATCGGGTCTTCAGGGGAGTATTCAAGCGCTTTGACGATCAAAGCACGGGCTTCGGGCAAACGCATATTGCGATCTGCCAAGGCATAGCCCAAGGCGTTGTAGGCGTGTTGAAAGTCGGGGTTGGCGGCAATGATGCTGCGCAGCAACTTTTCCATCTCGTCCATGCGATTGATTTTTTCAGCAGCCATGGCCACTTCGTAGCGCAAGTCCAAGTCATCTGGCTCACCCTTGCTGGCCTTGAGCAAGACCTGGTAAGCCTGTTCATACATCTTGTATTCGCGAAGCAGTTGCAATTCTGCTTGCATGCGTATGCGTTTTTCTTGTTGAGTGTTGTGCGGCAATTCGGCCAGCAAAGCCCGTGCTTTGGCCATGTCGCCGCGGCTGGCCAGCATGTTGGCGCGTTGAATTTGTACTTGGGCCAAGGCCTCGGGGTCATCGATTTTGTTGAGCCAGGCTTCTGCCTCAGCCGTTTTTTTCTGGTTGTTGGCGATCTTGGACAACATCAAATAAGCCTGTGACAGCCTGGCATCTTCTTTGTTTTTTTCCAACTCTATAAAGCGCAGCAAAGCCTGCTGAGCTTCGGTGTCTTTGCCGAGTTCAACCCACAATGCCCCTTGCACCAGCCAGGCCTCGCTGAAGGCGGGGTGGGATTTGTTAAGAGCTTGTAAAAGTTCGCTGGCATCAAGTAAGCGACGGGCGTCGATGAGCACGCGCGCATAAGTCAGGCGCATGGTGGGCGGTGAATCCGGCGTGAGTATGCGTTTCAATACCGGTTCAGCTTCAGTCATGCCCAGCGACAACAGTTCCAGTGCCAAAAACCCTGGCTCTAAGGCCTTGGGATCAGCGGCAATGGCCTTGTCAATGGTTTCAAGTGCTTCAGGTAATTTTTTGGCCGCTACCCGCATGCGACCTATGGTTGTCCAGCTTGCTGCTGCTGTGGCCGGTTTGTCGACAAACGGCACCAGCGCCTGCTCGACCACGGCAGTGGCGAGTTCTGGGTCTTTGGCTTGGGCGAATATTTGAGGCAAGCCGTTGATCAACATCACTTGCTCGGCTTCCGGCGCCAGTTGAACGTAGCTGCGCAGCGGCATCAGGCTTTCTGCCAACTGATTCAAAGCAACCAGAATTTGCAGTACGTAACGGTTGGCGTCCCGAGACAAGGGAAAGGCTTTTTTCCAGGCCTTGGCGCCGTCAAGCGCAGCAGTGCCATTGCGCGAGTTCAAAGCCACGTCAACCGCGCGTTTGTACAATCCTTCATCGCCAGTTTTGCGCGCTGCTTCCAGCAGCAGCGAATAAGCAGCGCCCGGATCGCCTTGACTGGCTTGCAGTTCGCCCAGCATGATCAGCAAAGTGGTGTCTGCGTTCAAGTTGGAGTTGCGAATGACCTCTGGCTTGTCAGCGGTGTTTTCACTGTTCGTGTCTGCCGACCAGACTGGCTGCAGTCCGGCTCCAAGCAACAAAAGGAATGCAAATCCGGCTTTGGCGCAGGGCGAATGAATCAGGCGTTTAGAAGTAATCATTCAGGAATGATAATCCCAGACACAAGATGAATGCGCCGCATGCCTGAATTACCCGAAGTTGAAGTCACCCGGCTGAGTTTTGCCTCAGCGATCGCCGGTGCAAGCATTGTGGCGTTGCGACTGGGCCAGCCCTTGCGCTGGCCTTTGGGCTGTGATCCTGGCATGCTCACAGGCCGACAAGTCTTGCAGGTCAGGCGACGCGGTAAGTACTTGCTTATTGATTTGTCCAAGGGCATGTTGATGCTTCACTTAGGCATGTCAGGTTCGCTTTCTTTTGGGCCGGCCGGTCTGGCTGCCGGCAAACACGACCATGTCGATCTGTTGACTGACCGTGGTTTGTTGCGCTTGCATGACCCCAGACGTTTCGGCGCTTTGGTGTATGCGGACAACGAAAATGACGCTGTGGCGCAGAAGTTACTCGGCCATTTGGGCGTGGAGCCGCTGAGTGATGGTTTTGACCCCGCCTTGTTTGCCAAAGATTTGAAGAAAAAAAACGCGCCGATCAAACAGGTGTTGCTAGCAGGTGAGTTGGTGGTGGGGGTGGGTAATATTTACGCCAGCGAAGCCTTGTTTCTGGCCGGTATCCGCCCGACCACGCGTGCCTCGCGCATCAGCAAGCCACGTGCCTTCAAGCTTCACGGTGCGATTCGGGATGTGTTGGCGCGCGCCGTGGCCCAAGGCGGCAGCACTTTGCGTGATTTTTCTAACGCCCAGGGGCAAAACGGTTATTTTCAATTGCAAGCCAATGTGTATGACCGCGCAGGCCAGCCATGCCGTGTGTGTAATGCGCCTATCAAGCGACTGGTACAAGGCCAACGATCGACGTTTTATTGCCCTGTATGCCAAAAACCATGAGTCCGTTTGCCAAGCGCTTGGTTGATTGGCAGCGCTTGTATGGGCGGCACGATTTGCCTTGGCAAAACACGCGCGACCCTTACCGCGTGTGGTTGTCTGAAATCATGTTGCAGCAAACACAGGTCGTGACTGTGATGGGCTATTACCAGCGATTTTTGTCGGCTTTTCCTGATGTTCAAGCATTAGCCGCAGCACACTTGGACCAGGTGTTAGGTTTGTGGAGTGGTCTGGGTTATTACAGCCGGGCGCGAAACCTTCACGCATGCGCCCAGCAAGTGGTCACCGAATTTGCAGGCGTGTTTCCTCAGCGTGTCGAGCAATTACAAACACTCAAAGGCATAGGCCCTTCGACAGCAGCGGCGATTGCCTCGTTGTGTTTTGAGCAGCGTGTCGCGATTTTGGACGGCAATGTCAAGCGCGTGTTGACCAGACATCAAGGCTTTGCGCTGGATGTGTCTTCGTCGGCGAATGAAAAAAAACTCCAAGCCGTGGCAGATGCTTGCTTGCCTTTAAACGAGTCGGACATGCCTTCCTATACCCAGGGCATCATGGATTTGGGTGCGACTTTGTGTACGCGTTCTGCGCCGGCTTGTGTGCGTTGTCCTGTGCGCGCGGACTGCGTGGCGTTCGCCGGTGCCAATCCCGGCGATTACCCGGTGAAAACACGAAAAATCAAACGCAGTTCGCAAAGTGTGTGGTTATTGTGTGCCAGTACGTCAGCAGGCGACGTTTGGTTGCAACAGCGTCCGGCCAAAGGTGTGTGGGCCAGTTTGTTTACCCAGCCATTGTTTGAATCAGAAGAACAATTGCGCGAGGCGGTTCCTCAACAACTGCGTCAGCAACTGAGGTCAGAGCCCGCGTTTGTTCATGTGTTGACCCACAAGGACTTGCATTTGCATCCCTGCTATTTGGTGTTGCCAAACAAGACAGCTTTTGGCGAGGGCGCTTGGTACAGCGCCGCGCAATGGCCGGTTATGGGACTGCCAGCGCCGGTGCGTCAATTGCTGGCGCAAAAGCCTTAAGCAGCGTCCAGTTCTCTGTGGCGTTTCAGGCTGACCCAAGCCTTGCTGTATCGAAGTTGTAAACGTTCAACCAGGTAGACCGAGCGATGTTGTCCTCCCGTGCAACCGATGGCCACAGTGACATAGCTGCGGTGGTCTTGCTTGAGTGAAGGCAACCAGTGGTCTAAAAAATCTGCGATTTGGTTTTCCATGGCCAACACCGGTGCGTGTTGACCCAGCCAAGCGGCGACCGCTGCGTCGCGCCCGGTTTGGTCTTTCAGCCCCGCTTCGTAATGCGGGTTGGGCAACATGCGCACATCAAACACAAAATCGGCATGTACCGGGATACCGCGCTTGAACGCAAACGACTCAAACATCAAAGTCAATTGAGAACCGGCAGCCGTGACCAAATCGTGGATATAGCTTTGCAGTTTGCTCGCGCGCAGTTGGCTGGTGTCAATGATGTGGGATTCTTCACGCAAATCAGCGAGCAACTGGCGTTCGAGTTCGATGGCGTTCATCAAGTCTCTGGCGCTTTGCGTACCGTCAGAAGAAGCATGAGACAGCGGATGGTTGCGCCGGGTTTCTGAAAAACGGCGCAGCAAGGTGTCTGAGCCCGCGTCCAGAAACAGCAGTTTCACATTGACATCCTGTTTGCGTAAATCTGCCAGTTGCGCGGGCACGGTATGCAAGGCGTTGGCGCTTCGCACATCCATGGCGATAGCCACTTTGGTGGTTTGCTTACGGTCTTCGAGCTGCACAAAAGGCATCAGCAATTCGGGCGGTAAATTGTCTACGCAGTAATAGCCAGCGTCTTCCAAAGCGTGCAAGGCGATGGACTTGCCCGAACCGGCCATGCCGGTGATCAGCACGAGTTCGCGTTTCATGTTTTGGCGGCCCGGGGCTTGGCTTTGGCGGGATTGGCGCTTGCCATGGTTTGCAGCATTTCGCGCGCATGCGCGTGGGTGGTGTCAGACAGGCGTTCGCCGCCCAGCATGCGGGCGATTTCGCTGACACGCTGTTCACCGGTGACGGTTTCGACAGCGCTGAAACTGCCTTGTTTGTCAGATTGTTTGGACACCACCCAGTGGTTGTCTGCACAAGCTGCCACTTGCGGCAAATGGGTGACGGCCATGACTTGGCGGTCGCGCCCGAGTTGTTTCATCAAACGTCCCACAGTTTCTGCCACCGCGCCGCCGACGCCGGAATCCACCTCGTCAAAGATGAGGGTTTGTGCTGTGCCCAACTGGCTGGTAGTGACCGCAATGGCCAGGGCAATGCGTGACAACTCACCGCCTGAGGCCACTTTGCCCACGGGGCGTGGCGTGCTCGCGGCGTGACCGGCGACCAAGAATTGGATGTCTTCCAAGCCGTGGCTGGCGGGCTCGGCGAGGTTTTCTAACGTGACTTCAAAACGCCCGCCTTGCATGCCCAGGTTTTGCATGGCGGCGGTGATGCTCGCAGCCAATTTCGGCGCGGCGGCGGCGCGGGCTTTGCTGAGCAGTTTGGCTTGCTTCATAAAGGCCTGAGACGTGGCTTGCTCCGCTTTTTCAAGCGCAGCCAGGTCAGCTGCCGCATCGAGTTTTTGTAATTCAAGTTGCCAGCTGGCATACAAATCTGGCAGCTCGGCGGGTGTGCGTTTATAGCGGCGTGACAAAGACACCCACAGCCCTAAGCGGGCATCCAGATCCTCCAGACCTTGCGGGTCAAGGTCGGCGCGGCGCAGCCAGGTTTGCAGGCTGTGGGCTGCGTCTTCGGTTTGTGCCAGGCATGCGGCCAATTGGTCGGCCAGTATTTGAAACTCGGGTTCGATGTGGCTTTGTTCCAGCAAAGCGTTTTGCGCATGAGTTAACCCCAGCGTCGCCGCGTTGTCTTCGCCGTTCAAGTGTTGCAAAGCCGTTTGAGCCGCTTCAATGAGTGAATGGGCGTTAGACAGGCGTGAGTGCTGGGCGTTGAGTTCATCCCACTCATCAGCGCGAGGAGCCAGTTTATCGACTTCGCCGATCTGCCAGGCCAGGCGTTCGCGTTCTTGTTGTAACTGGTTTTGCGCCAAGCGCGCGTTGGACAAGCTTTGTTGCGCTGTGCGCCATTCGTCCCAGGCTTGTTGCAAGCTCCGCGAGTCAACACCGGCGTAGGCATCTAAGAGTCCGCGCACCGCGCTGGGTTTGGTCAGACTTTGCCAGGCGTGTTGGCCGTGAATATCGACCAGTTGATCGCCAATC
>CANGCZ010000116.1 GCA_947452325.1 Comamonadaceae bacterium
TCATCGACAAACCCTCTGCTTTCAAGCTACCCAGCGCTTGCCAAATTTCAGCCCGTATCAGAGGCGCTAGTCCCTCTGTCGCTTCATCCAGCACCATCAGCCCGGGGTTGGTCATCAGCGCACGCCCGATGGCCAGCATTTGTTGTTCGCCACCTGAAAGCTGTGAGCCGAGGTTGCTTTCACGCTCCTGCAAGCGCGGGAAAAAACGATAGACACGGTCCAGCGTCCAAGGTTGCAAGCCCTTGTTTTGTCCGGCACGTGACGTGGCGATCAGATTTTCTTTGACAGTCAAGTTGGGAAACACTTGTCGGCCCTCGGGCACCAGACCCAAACCCAGGCGAGCGATTTCAAAAGACGCCAAATGCTCGATGCGTTGCTGATTGAAGGTCATGCTGCCCTTAGTCACCGCTAACAAACCAGACAAACACTTGACCGTGGTTGAACGCCCCATACCGTTGCGACCAAGTAGGGTGACCACCTCACCGGATGCGACAGACAAATCGATACCAAACAAGACTTGAGCTTGCCCGTAAGCAGCGTGCAGTTCACGTATTTCAAGCAAAGGCTTGCTCATGCGCTGATTTCCTCATCACCCAAGTACACGGCGCGGACCTCGGCGTTTTGTCGAATCTCATCCGGGGTTCCCGTGATCAGCAATTGACCGTACACCAGCACACTGATGCGATCAGCCAATGCGAATACTGCGTTCATATCGTGCTCAACCAACAAAATGGTGTACTTGCCTTTCAATGACTGCAGCAAGGCCACCACTGCCGCCGACTCTTGCACACTCATGCCGGCCATGGGTTCGTCAAGTAAAAGAAAACGCGGGCGCGCCGCCAACGCCATGGCCAACTCCAATTGGCGTCGTTCACCATAAGCCAGTTCACTGACTTTTTCGCCAGCAAGGTGCTGCAGGCCTGCCAAGGACATACCTTGGTGTGCAGATTGCAAAGCTGCCGGTTGCCTGAGCAAGGCTTGCCATGCGCCGAATGCATGTTGTTGTGAACCCAGTGCAGCCAGAGTGACGTTTTCCAGCACTGTGAATTCGTCAAACACAGAGGTGATCTGGTAAGAACGCAACAAGCCTTGGCGTGCGCGTGCCTGTATGCCTGAGTGTGTGACATTTGTGCCTGCGAAATGCACTTCACCGCTGTCGCTGGCCAGCTCACCGCAAAGTTGATTGATCAAGGTGGTTTTACCGGCGCCGTTCGGGCCGATGATGGCGTGAAGCTCGCCGGTATGAATGTCTATGGGCACACCGTCTGTGACACGCAAGGCACCATAACTTTTACACAGGTTCACGGTTTTCAACATGCTGTTCATGCGCCACCGCCTTGAGTTGATGCTGAAGTATCAGCTGAGCCAGCGCGGCGTTGCAGCCACCAACCCGCTACCCCAGTCTTGCCTGCCATGGCCATGAGCACTATCAACAAACCAAACACCGCCATCCAGTTGTCAGTGAAATGCTTGAGCACTTCTTCCACGCCCATGAATAAAAACGTGCCGGCCACTGGTCCTGCCACGCTCCCCATGCCACCGAGTACAACCATCACAATCAAATCACCAGAGACCACCCAGGACATGCTGCTGGGTGAAGCATAGGCATTCAAATTAGCCAGCAACATACCCGCCACGCCGCACAACACGGCTGACAACACGTAAGCACTGAGCTGGTATTGCTTGAGGGCCAGCCCCATGGCATTGACGCGGCGGCTGTTCTGCCGGCCTGCGCGCAAAGTCATGCCAAAGGGGGACTCGCGGAATTTGAGCATCCAGGCGGTCAGCAAAACCAGCAGCGCCAATGCACAGATATAAACAGAGTAAGCCGTTGCCAAAGTGAAAGCGCCGAAATCGCTGGCTGCAACCACCGCCATGCCGTCGTCTCCGCCGAACTGCTTGAGGCTGACCACTGCAAAATACCCCATCTGTGCAAAAGCCAGCGTGATCATGATGAATGCAATCCCTGTGGTGCGAAGACTGACCATACCGGTGAAGCCGCCGACGATTGCACAACTCAGCACGCAAATGGTCAATTGAAACCAGCCATTCGTGAAACCCCACATAGCAGGTAAGGCCACGCTGTACATGCCCAGGCCGATGAAAAGCGCATGGCCTAGACTGACCAGTCCGCCCCAACCCAAAGCGATATTCAAGGCAGTAGCGGCAATCGCATAAATCAAGGCACGAGCAACCAATGTGATGAGAAATTTATCGTCAATGGCAAGCGCATACAAAGGGAGTACGGCCAGCAAAGCAAAAAATAGCCATGCCCATACTGGCAACAAAAATCGTTTGTGCATCATTTGTCCTTGTGCGCAGGAAACAAGCCTTGCGGCTTGACCACCAACACAACAGCCATCAACACATAAATCAGCATGGAAGCCAAGGCAGGGCCTGCAGCATTGGCCACATCGCGCTCGGCGACTTGGCGCATCAACATAGGCAAATAACTGCGCCCCAGTGTGTCGGCAATCCCGACTATCAAAGAAGCGTAAAAAGCGCCCTGAACAGAACCAATACCGCCGATCACGATCACCACCAGGGTGGTGATCAACACCGACTCGCCCATGCCGCTTTGGACTGACAAAATCGGACTTGCCATGGCTCCGGCCAGTGCGGCCAGTGCCGCTCCGAGCGCAAACAACATGGCGTTGAGCAAACGGATATTCACGCCCAGCGCCCCCACCATGGCCGGGTTGACCGAACCGGCACGGATCAACATGCCCACCCGGGTGTGCTGAATCAACCATTGACTGCCGATAGCCACCAGCACGCCTACTGCAATGATCAAAAACCGGTAAACGGGGTATGCAAAACCGAATAACTCAACCGTGCCCGACAGCGACTCGGGCAGACTCACAAACACCGCTTGCGGCCCGAACAGCATGCGTACCGCTTCATTGAAAAACATCACCAGCCCGAAGGTGGCCAGCACATGATCCAAGTGGTCGCGCCGGTACAACCTGGCCACCACGGTTTTCTCGAGCACAAATCCGACCACCACACCTGTGGTCAAGGCTGCAGCAAGTCCCCACACAAACGATCCTGTCTGCGTGCCCGCTAATGCAAACGCATATGCACCCAGCATGTACAAGGACCCGTGCGCCAGGTTGACAAAGCTCATGATGCCGAACACCAGTGTGAGACCGGCGGCCAGCAGAAACAGCAACACGCCGAACTGCACGCCATTGAGCAACTGAGCCAGCAGCAGCGAAGTTCCCATGGCTTATTTGGCCTTGCACAAAACGGCGTACACATCAGGGTGTTGTGCCAGCGGCGTGCTTAATTGTTTGACTGTGATGACGGCGCCATCTTTGACGGTTTGGAAGGCATAGTAGTTTTGCACCGGCATGTTGTTGCTGCCGAATTTGAAAGGACCTCGCACAGATTTGAGTTCATTACCTGCGGTTTTGACTGCTGCCGCAAAGGCTTCTTTGTTATCGGTTTTGCCGTTAACTTTTTTCACCGCGAGATCCAATAAGTTGGCAGTGTCATAAGCCACGGCAGCATACAAACTGGGTATACGGCCGTATTTTTTGCTGAACGCAGCGACGAACTCGTCATTGCCCGGGGTTTTCAACGCCACGTCCCACATGGCGCCTGAAACGGTTCCAACCGCAGCATCTCGCAAAGACGGCAAGGTCGTGCCATCCACCGTGAAAGCAGACAGCAAAGGCAGTTTCTTCATCAGACCCGCCTGGCTGAACTGCTTCACAAAATTAATCCCCATGCCGCCCGGGTAAAACACAAACACCGCGTCTGCACCTGCGGCCTGCACTTGAGCGATTTCAGCCGAGTAGTCGGGCTGGTTGACCTGGGTATAAATCTCATCAACCACCTGGCCTTTGTACAAGCGTTTAAACCCGGCGATGTAGTCTTTGCCAGCCTGGTAATTGGGGGCCAGCAAAAACACTTTTTTGTAGCCTGCATCCATCGCGTATTTGCCCATAGCTTCAGCTGAACCGTCGTTCTGCCAGGCCATGGAGAACACGTTAGACACACAAGCTGCGCCCGCCAGCGGTGAGGGTCCGGCATTGGTGGCCAATGCCACTGTGCCTGACTCGACAATGCGCGGCAAACTTGCCATCAACACATTGGAAAAACCCAAACCGACCAGCACATCGACTTTGTCTCTGTCGATGAATTTGCGCGCAATCTGGTTACCCAACTCTGGCTTGAGTTGATCGTCTTCTTTCAATACGGTGACGGCCTGACCGCCGAACTTCCCGTTCAAACGCTCCAAGCCGAGCATGAAACCATCGTATTGGTCTTGTCCGACAGCGGCCACCGGCCCTGACAAAGGCGCGGAAAAACCGACTTTGATATCGGCGAAAGCCACTGTTGAGGCTCCCCAAGCAGTCAAGGCAATCACAGCGGTCGCAGGCAAATAGTGTTTCATGGTTTGTTTGTCTCAAGTAGTTGTTGGTTAGAGTCGATGCGCACTTAAGCCATGTTGACCCACACGCGCTTGTTTTCAATGCGCACGGGATACACGCGTATGTCTTGCGTCAATGGTGCGCACATGGCTTTGCCGGTGCACACATCGAAACGGCCTTGGTGCAAGGGACATTCGATCTCGCGTCCCTCCAAAAAACCGTCGCTCATGCGGGCTGCGCCGTGGGTGCACAGGTTGTCCGTGGCAAACACTTCGCCCTCGACTTCATAAAGCGCGATTTCCCGCCCCTCAACAATCACTGAAGTCACATCGGCCTCGGGTATCGCCTCCAGTGCGAGCACATCCATCCAGTGGTCAGACATGGTTTTTCCCTTAAATGGGGTAGATGATGGAGTTGGCGATCATTTCGCTGTCGTACACACACAGGCGCGACTGAAACTTCAAGCCTTCGTCCGTCTTGACAATGTGGTCGTGGTAATAACCGGCGCTCAAAATGGTGGAGTCGCCGTCAAACTTGGTTCGAATCACCGCGTAGTTGGCTTCGGCGTGTATGCGCTTGCCGTTGTCGGTGACAGACAAAACTCTGGGCGTGCCCACAATATGCCGCTGGTAATACGGGTCGTGGTAAAGCGTTTCTTTCACGCCATACACACGGTCCTGGATCATGGCGCGGCTTTCTAAAGCCAGCAAACACAAGGGCAGGCCTTGCTCAAAATTTTCACGCGGCTGCAAACGGTAAAAGGCATCT
Organism: Comamonadaceae bacterium; assembly: GCA_947452325.1. Classification (GTDB taxonomy): domain Bacteria; phylum Pseudomonadota; class Gammaproteobacteria; order Burkholderiales; family Burkholderiaceae_C; genus Limnohabitans. The sequence goes on from CANGCZ010000116.1 coordinate 5,148, forward strand.
TCCATAAAGAAGTCAGGCCATTTTTCCCACTCTGAGGAATCACACACCATGGCGTAATCGCTGTAGAGGTTTAAGAGCTCGAAATAGGTGTTGAAGTCCATCATGCTCATTCCCCCATCACTTTGCGCCAGTACTTGTACATGCCGCGAATCAATGTTTCCGTGACCATGTGGTCGGTGTCTTCCACCTCGTAGCCGCCCATTTCCACCACGGTGCGGTGCGCGGGTTTTTGCTCGAAACCTTCTTGTGACCATTCAATCACTTCACCATCGTCAGCCGACACAAAACCGGCGGGACCAAACAAATTGGCTTGTATCAACCGGCGTTGCTCCATCTCCGGTGTGTCGTCTTCAAAACCGAAATGCGTCCAGACAAAATCGAAAGAGCCGTGGCCGTTGGGTTGTATGTGCCGGGTAGACACACTGTTGACTTGCTGCTGAATGATGAGGCTGGGGAATACCGTGGTCA
>CANGCZ010000117.1 GCA_947452325.1 Comamonadaceae bacterium
CAAGGTGCCGATGATTTTTTCCAACTGGGTTTCGGCCAGCACGTTCACCCGGCTGTTGTCCAACCCCAATCTGCGCGCGCGCAAAGCCACTTGTGCGCCGGATTCTTCGCCGGTCACATACAGCGTGCGCTGGCCGCTGCGCTGCAAACCGTCCAGCGCTTGCAACAACAAAGTGGACTTGCCTATGCCCGGGTCGCCGCCTATCAACACCACGCCGCCTTCGACCATGCCGCCGCCCAGCACCCGGTCGAGTTCATCCTGACCGGTCGGTGTGCGGTCAACTTCCTGCGCTTCGATGTCGCTGAGCGCCATCACCGGCGAGGCAGGTGCCAAACCGGCGCGCTCGCTGTAACGGTTTTTGCTGGTGCCGCTGTCGCTGACCCGGCTTTCCACCAAGGTGTTCCATGCCTCGCAATGCGGGCATTTGCCCAGCCATTTGGGGCTGGTGCCGCCGCATTCGCTGCAACTGAAGAGGGTTTTGTCTTTGGCCATGGCTTGCATGATACGGGCGGGTCATGGGCGACAATGTGTGTTGTTCACTTTGGTTTTCTCACAGGTAATCCGCTCTTGTCCTCCATTCCCTCTTCAGACACCACCGCCGACGCACGCATGACGCCGGACGAAAAACGCTCGGCGTTTTCGCTGTCCAGCATTTATGCGCTGCGCATGCTGGGCTTGTTCATGGTGTTGCCGGTGTTCATGATCGAAGCGCGCCAGTACGACGGTGGTCAGGACGCGACCTCGGTGGGTTTCGCCATGGGCATTTACGGCTTGGTGCAAGCGGCACTGCAAATTCCTTTCGGACTGGCGGCAGACCGCTTCGGCCGCAAACGCGTGATTTATCTGGGGCTGGCTTTGCTGGCCTTGGGCAGTGTGGTCGGCGCCATGGCCACCAGCGTGAACGGCTTGGCTTTGGGACGTGCGTTGCAAGGCGGCGGCGCAATTTCCGCCGCAGTCACGGCTTTGCTGGCCGACCAGACCCGCGACGCGGTGCGCACCAAAGGCATGGCGCTGGTGGGCGGCAGCATCGGTTTGATGTTTGCGCTGTCGCTGTTGCTCGGGCCGGTGCTCTCCGGCTGGGGCGGTTTGTCCGCCATTTTTGGTGTGACCTTGTTTTTGGCTGTCGGCGGCATGGCCATCGTGCGTTGGTGGACCCCGGTGGAAATGCCATTGCAAACACATACCAAGTCCTCGCACAGCCTGTGGGGCTTGCTGGTGCACCCGGATTTGATTCGCTTGAATTTCGGCGTGTTCGCTTTGTACGCGGTGCAACTCGCGTCCTGGGTCGCCATTCCCGCGCTCTTGGTGCAAGCCGGCGTGGCCAGCACCGACCATGGTTATGTGTATTTACCTGCGGTGCTGCTGTCCTTTGTGTTCATGGGCATGACGCTGTTTCCCATGGAACGCAAAGGCCACTTGCGCCCGCTGTTTTTGGCGTGTATTGCCTTGGTGCTGGGCGTTCAAGCCGCCTGGGGCTGGATGGCCTGGGCCGGTGAACCGCAGCTGTGGCTGCTCGCGTTGTTGCTGTTTTTGTTTTTCTGTGGCTTTAACGTGCTGGAAGCCAGCCAACCCAGCCTGGCTTCGCGGCTCGCGCCCGCAGGCTCACGCGGTGCGGCGCTGGGCGTGTACAACACCTTGCAGTCGCTGGGCATTTTTGCGGGTGGCGCGTTCGGCGGCTGGCTGGTCAAACGTGGCGGCGCGCACGGGGTTTTCCTGGCCAGCGGCCTGTTGATGCTGGTCTGGTTGGCGGTGGCATGGCACACCCGGTATGTGCGCAGCGCACCGGAAACACCCGCCACCGCGCACTGAAACCGCCAAGGCCGAAGCCGCATAATCCGGCACAAGACATCACTTCATCACTGTTACATCAAGAGGAACACCATGGCATCCGTCAACAAAGTCATACTGCTCGGCAACTGCGGCCGCGACCCCGAAGTCCGTTACTTGCCCAGCGGCCAGGCCGTGGCCAATGTATCCATCGCTACCAGCAGCAAGCGCAAAGACAAAAACAGTGGCGAGATGGTTGAAGACACGCAATGGCACCGGGTCACGTTTTATGACCGACTGGCTGAAATCGCCGGTGAGTACGTGAAAAAAGGCCGTCCCATATATGTGGAAGGCCGTTTGAAATATGGTGTCTACACCGACAAAACCACCGGCGTAGAAAAAAACACCGTCGACATCATCGCCACCGAATTGCAGTTGCTAGGCGGGCGCGAAGGCATGGGCGCTCCCTCCGGTGAAGACGGCGGCGCACGCAGCGCACCTCGCGCAGCAGCCCCGGCGGCGGCTAAGGCACCGGCAGCGGCGAAGTCCGGGTTTGATGACATGGATGACGATATTCCGTTTTGATGCGCACCTGATTGGATCAGGCAGATAAGGCCCCTAAGAGCCGCGCAAAATGTTGAACACCATGAGAGCAAACAGTACACGCTAGTTAGCCGTTAATCGGCGAAGCGATGTTGAATGATTTTGTGACCTGCCTGCTGCTAGCCGTAACTGGTCAAAGCGCTCCATCAGCCATACATCTTTTACTTTAGATGGGTGCAAAAGCACACTTGTCTCGTCAAAGCATTACTTTAAGTGCCGGTCGCATAAAAATGCATTCGGCTTTCACTACGCTGTGCAAATCCTTAGTTACCGATAAAGTAACAATGTAATTCATATCGTTTGTATTCAGCAAAGTTTAAAGCCTAGCTTTAGCTTTTATCAAGAGTGACTTATTCACTTTTAAATTACTACTTACTGACTGGTTTAAAAATAACAGTGCTTTCAAACATTAAAAATTGTAAATAGTTGGCATAAAAAATCTCGTTATCACCTAGTGGAGAGATAAATACCAGATGAGACATTAGTCAATAAGAAAAAGCAAAAAAATGAAGACGCAAAAAATTAATTTATTTGTGTCAAGTCAACAGGTCAATGTATTTTGACTCATACAAGAACAAACGGTGGGTTGTCTATGGAGTGAATAAATCAGGGGGAAAAAATGCGGCGTCAGAACATATCTCATCACAACACAATGCCATCAAAGCTAAGACTGCTCGCTAACTCCGTGGTGTTGGTTGTAACTATGCTGCTTTCCGCGGTAGGTGAACAAGCAAATGCTGTCACAAAAAAAGAGGGTGGGCGATGCGTTTTAAGTGCAGAGACATTGGCGACACCCGACTTGGTGGTTCAGGACGCATTGGAAAACGCATTGCAAAGCTCAAGTAAAAACTGCAATGACATGGGGTATAGCGAAAGTGCGACGGATTTTGCACATCGAGGATTGAAGGTCTTTCCAATTCAAGGAAGAAAGATACCAAATGCAGGCTGGGGAATTTATAGAGATTTCAAAATTCACGGTTTTCAAGCGGGTCCCGATTTAGAGGGAAGCAAAACACGAATTTACGATGTCGAGCTGATTTATATCGCTATGACGACCATGGATTCCACGGTTCCACTATGCGAACGTTCAAGAGTTCCCATGCGAGTGGTGCATACGCCTTGGGGTTGGAGATTCATGAACCAATTTGGCTTTGGATCTAATTTACAAGCTGAAATTCGAGCAACAGAAAGCAAATTAGCAGAGGCCAAAAATCCAGCCTATCGTTATTCAGCTGGGCAGATCTCCTATCTCGAAAAATGGAGCAAGGAAGAAATTGAGCAGTTGAATGAATTTGCAAACCGCTGCAAGTTGAAAATAAATTGATGGGGAGTTACCCGTATCAATCCCGATGTGCTTAATGCAGAACAACAGCTTTATACAGCCATGCGGGATTTGAACAAGGCACGTGTAGATGTAGTGATGCAAAGCTTGAAGCTCAAAGCGACAACAGGCGCATTAACAGGCGATGACTTGATGGCAATTGAAAATTTGATGCAACCTGTTCAATTGACGTTGTCCAAACTGAAAGCCAAGTAAGTTTAAACAGAATCTGAAAAAAACTTCTATGAATACATCTTCGATTAACAAAGAACCCCAAGATTTGGCTGCTTACGCCGCAGCGCAAGCGCATCGTGTGATGAGCAAGCTTCCCTTGTTAGGGGCCATCAGCTGGTTGCTGATGCAGCAAAACGCTACACGACACACCTTGCTGAGCGAATTGGAGTGGCGTGTGATGCCAGCATTGGTTTTGGATCAAGCCAAGCTTTTCATGCGTCAGAGTGCGCCGCTAGCCTATGTGTCCTGGGCTCTTTTGTCTGAAGACGTTGCAAAGCGGTACCTGAACACGCCGCATCACCTCAGTACATCTGACTGGAATTCAGGTACGCAGATTTGGATTGTTGACTTGTGCGCGCCCTTTGGTGGCATACAAGAGCTAATGAAGGACTTACGTGAATCCGTTTTCGCCGGTCAAGAGATACATCAGCTCACTTTAGGTGGTGACGGTCAAGTCCAGGCGATGACCTGGCCTGCAATCGTTAAAAATAAATAATATTCGTACAAAAAAATCTTTTATTGTGCAGTGATGCCTGGAAGACTTAGCTGCCAGTGGTTCCATTGCAGCCTGAGAAAGACTTTTCAACCATCAAACCCCTGAATGGCGCAGTTGCCCAAACCTCGCCGCCAAATAGGACTCTGCGTGCTCCAACACAAAGTAACGAAAAGCTTCCGCCGCAGGTGACAACAATTTAGACAAGGGGTGCACCACGTTCCAAGCACGCACCAGCGGCGCACCGTTTACCTGCAACACACTCAGCTTGCCTGCTTGCAATTCCAGCCCAATGGTGTGCAGCGACAAAAAACCCAGCCCCAGATTCGCCATGACCGCTTGCTTGATCGCGTCATTCGATTGCAACTCCATGCTGTAGCGCGGCTGCATCCTGGCTTGCGAAAAAAAACTTTCCATGGCGCTGCGCGTGCCCGAGCCGGGCTCGCGCACGATAAACGCTTGTTGACGCAAGTCTTCGGCGCGAAGCCCGGTTTCACCGGCCATCGGGTGCTCGGGCGAGGACACAAAACCAGCGGGTTGGCCGCGAACGGCTCGGCGCGAGTGGGCAGTTCATCCGGCGCTTTGCCCATGATGGCAATGTCTACCTCGCTGTTTTGCAGCCATTGCACCAGTTCTCTGCGGTTACCGACCAGCAGTTTGACCTCAATGCCTTCATGCTCTTTCAAAAATTGATTCAAGAGTGATGGAATGAAATAAGTGGTGGTACCCACCAGACCTATGGTCAGTGTGCCGGTTTCAATCCGTTGCAGCCTGGCCGCCGCATCTTCCGCGTCTTTGAGCAAAGCCAGCATCTTGCGGCTGTACACCAACATGTACTCGCCAGTGGTGGTCAAACTGACTTTGCGGCCTTGTCTTTCGAACAGCGGCATGCCAATTTCCGCTTCTAACTCCTTGATTTGCATAGTGACAGCCGGTGCGGACACGTGCATGGTTTCGGCGGCTTTGGCGAAACTCAGGTGCCTGGCGACGGCGTTGAAAAACCGGAGTTGTCTGAAGGTTGCGTTTTTCAATTAAGTTTTCCTTAATTCAAAATCGAAAATTAATGAATTTACTTATTGTGCAGGAATTTTTACAGTTCA
>CANGCZ010000118.1 GCA_947452325.1 Comamonadaceae bacterium
ATCAGCATGTTTATCTCCTCTACTCAATGGGCGAGAATCATCGCAGATTCACAATACGCCCTTAAAAGAGGCCATTTTGCACCATGACACACCGTTGGAAACCCAGTGTGACCGTCGCCGGCATCATCGAAAAAGACGGTCGCTTCCTGCTAGTGGAAGAGCACACGCCCAAAGGCCTCATGTTCAACAATCCTGCCGGCCACTTAGACCCGGGTGAGTCGCCCTTGCAAGCCTGTGCGCGCGAGGTGTTGGAGGAAACCGCTTACGCTTTCACGCCGACGGCCTTGATAGGTATTTATTTGTCGCGTTTCAGCAAACCGGCCACGCCTGAAGATCCTGAAGAAGACATCACGTATTTGCGGTTTGCTTTCACTGGTGAATTGGGTTCGCACGACCCGACGCGCGCCTTGGATACGGGCATTGTGCGCACTTTGTGGATGAGCCTAGAAGAAATGCAGGCCAGCCAGGCAAGGCATCGCAGCCGCTTGCTGATACGTTGCGCCGAGGATCACTTGCGCGGTATACGTTTACCGCTGGATCTGATTTACACAGATGCCAGCGTCTATAACCCGGGTGGTCCGCCCTGAATCAAGGTCTGAGTATTGCCGCCGCCGGGTCTTCTGCGGTCATGACCTGCCTTGCCCAGGGCGCAAGACGCCCGGTGTCTGAACGCAGCACTTCTTGTTTGACCCGCAGAATCTGGGTCGGGTGCATAGAGAAATAACGCAAGCCCAAACCCAGCAACAAACGCGTCATGCCCGGATCGCCCGCCATTTCGCCGCACAAGGCCACTTCTTTGCCCGCGGCCTCCCCTTGCGCAATCGTGTCGGCCAATAAATGCAAGATCGCTGGATGCAGCGGGTCGTACAAATGCGCGACTTGCTCGTCGGCGCGGTCTATGGCCAGCGTGTATTGAATCAAATCGTTGGTGCCGACAGACAAAAAATCGAAATGTTTTAAAAAAAGCGGCAAGCTCAGGGCTGCCGCCGGTACTTCAATCATGGCGCCGACACGCAAAGGCCCGTAAGGCACAGATTTTTTATCCAATTGCTGGCGCGCTTGGGACAGCAGTTGAAAAGTTTGCTGAATCTCCTTGGCATTTCCCAACATGGGAATCAGCAAATTCACCTGGCCGTGTGCAGCGGCACGCAAAATAGCGCGCAGTTGGTTCAGAAACATGCCCGGATCTGCCAAGCTCCAACGGATGGCACGCAGCCCTAGCGCAGGGTTTAAATGGGCCTGGTCTTTGGCGGTGCGGTCTAGCGGTTTGTCTGCGCCTACATCTACCGTGCGTATGGTCACCGGCAAACCTTTCATGCCTTCGACCGCGCGTTTGTACGCCTGGTATTGCTCTTCTTCGTCAGGCAACTGGCCTTCGCGACCCATGAACAGAAATTCGCTGCGGAACAATCCCACACCGACTGCGCCCATGTCCATGGCAAGGCGTGTGTCCTCGGGCAATTCGATATTTGCCAGCAAATGAATATGCTTGCCGTCCAACGTCACCGCCGGTGTATGCCGCAAACGCGCCAGTCGCTCCCGCTCCAGTTCGGCCTGACGTTGCTTGAAAGCGTATTCGGCCAGGATGATGGGAGAAGGACCGACGATGATGACGCCGGCGTCGCCGTCGATGATCACCCAGTCATCCTGACGCACCAACTGGCTCGCGTTGCGCGCGCCGACAACAGCGGGAATGTCCAGACTGCGCGCCACGATGGCGGTATGCGAAGTCTTGCCGCCGACGTCAGTGACAAATCCGGTGAACACGCTTTGCTTGAATTGCAACATGTCGGCCGGCGACAAATCGTGGGCAATCAACACCAGCGGGACTTCATGGTTGTCGTCCAGCAAATGGTCCTGGTGCCACGAACTTGTGGGTTTGCGCTCTGCCGGTTGCGGCAAACTGGTCGGTAAACCTTTCATGTGCCGCAACAAACGCTCAACAACTTGCTCGAGATCGCCTTTGCGCTCGCGCAAGTAAGCGTCTTCCATGTCGTCAAACTGTCTGGCCACCACCTCAAGTTGCGAGGTCAGCGCCCACTCTGCGTTGTAAAGCCGGTCGGTCACCCAGTGCTTGACGCCGTCAGCCAGCATCTCGTCCTGTAACAACATCATGTGCACTTCAAGCAGGGCAGGTAATTCGGGCGGCGCGTCTTTGGGCACCGACTGGTGCAAGCGCTGCACTTCAGCCATCACTGCGGCGCGTGCCTGCGTGATGCGCAGCAATTCCTCGTCGATTTGCCCCGGCTTGATGAAATAGTGCGCCACGTCCACCCGGCTACTGGCCACCAGGACCGCTTTGCCTATGGCAATGCCGCGCGCGACGGCCAATCCATGGATGGAAAAAGTCATGACGGACTTACTGCCCTTCGTCGAATTTATCGGCGATCAGCTTTAACAAGGCCTGCATGGCCTCTTGTTCTTGCTCGCCTATGGTTTCAATACTGATTTCTGTTCCCATGCCGGCAGCCAACATCATCACGCCCATAATGCTTTTGGCATTGACCCGACGTTCGCCGCGTGACAACCAGACTTCGCAAGGAAAGCTGCCTGCCATCTTGGTCAATTTGGCCGAGGCCCGCGCATGCAGTCCCAGTTTGTTGCACACCACTGTGTTTGTTTTCATCACTGCTTTTGAAATTGTTATGTATTGACTGGCTTGCCTTAGAGCTGGCAAACCCCTTGCGTCCCGCCGTCCAATGCCCGCCGCGTCAGCGCTTCCAGGCTTTCATGCCGGTAGCAAACCGTTCTCAACAGCATGGGCAGGTTCACACCTGCCACCAGACGCGAGTTCAAGCCACTGACCAGTCGCTGAGCGACATTGGCCGGGGTGGCACCCATGACATCGGTCAGCACCAAAGTGTCACGCCCCGGGTCCGCGTCCATGCGCAACATGGCCGCAGACAAGGTGTCCTCGGGCGCTTCGTGCGGCGGCACATCCACAGCCACGACCTCTGTGCTGCACTCTGGAAAAACATGCAAAGCACAATCCCTCAAGGCGTTGGCCAAAGGTGCGTGGGCAATGATCAGAATGCGTGTGTTCATGGACAGGACTTTGGGGTGATTATCACCTTTGCCCGTCATGCAAGAGGACAGGCGGGTCTGGGCGACAATGCTGGCATGCATTCTCTTGATGGCATCAAAGTTTTAGATTTATCCCGCGTACTGGCAGGCCCCTGGTGCACGCAAACACTGGCCGACCTGGGCGCCGACGTGGTCAAAGTCGAACGGCCTGGCACTGGCGATGACACGCGCGGCTGGGGCCCGCCTTTTCTACAAACGGCCTCACAAACCGACAGTGCGGAATCGGCCTATTTTCTTGGTGCCAACCGGAACAAACGATCCCTGACCTGCGACCTTTCCAGTGCTGACGGCCAGCGATTGATTCGCGCACTGGCCGCCAAAGCAGATGTGCTGGTGGAGAATTTCAAAGTCGGTGACATGAAGCGCTACGGACTCGATTACGACTCTCTCAAACAACTCAATCCACGTCTGGTGTATTGCAGCATCACTGGCTTTGGACAAACCGGCCCTTACGCCGAACGCGCCGGCTATGACTTTGCCGTGCAAGCCATGGGCGGTTTGATGAGCGTCACCGGAGAGCGCGATGACGCAGGCGGTGGCCCGCAAAAAGTCGGGGTGGCTGTGGCTGATTTGTTCACAGGTATGTACGCCACCGTTTCGATTCTGGCGGCCTTGCGCCACGCCGAACGCACCGGAATCGGCCAGCACCTGGACATGGCTTTGCTTGATACCCAGGTCGCTATGTTGGCCAATTTGGGCGCCAATTACCTGGTCCATACCCCGCCCAAGCCGCCGCCCGGGCGCATGGGCAATGCGCATGTGAATATCGTTCCCTATCAGGTGTTTGAGGTTGCGGCCAATTCGGCAGGTGAACGCGATTTCATGATCGTCGCTGTCGGCAACGATTCCCAGTACGCCAAATTCTGTGAGTGCATTGGTCACCCTGAATGGGCCAATGATGAGCGGTTTGTTCGCAACCAGGGCCGGGTCAGACACCGGGATTTGCTGATTCCCATGCTGGCTACAGCCTTGATGGCCCATGGCAAACAACACTGGCTGGCCTTGCTTGAAGCCGCCAAGGTACCGTGCGGACCGATCAACAACCTGGCCGAAGTTTTCTCAGACCCCCATGTCCGAGAACGCGGCATGGTTCAACAGTGGCAGCACCCGCTCAAAGCCGATTTGGCGCTGGTAGCCAGCCCCATCAAAATGAGCGAAACACCGGTACGCCTTGATCTGCCCCCGCCCATGTTGGGGCAACACACACAAGAGGTCTTGAAAGACTGGTTAGGCCCGTCGGCGACAACGTGATCGCAGCAAGCCCCATTCTTTAAGGGTTTGCTCGGGCATCGCGGTATTCAGTGCTTGACTTGCGACAGCATGGTGTCGGCGTCGCTGACTTCAAATTTTCCGGGACCTTCGATGTTCAAGGTTTGGACTTTGCCGTCTTTAACCAGCATGGAATAACGGTTAGAACGCAGGCCCAGTCCTTTGCCAGTGAGGTCCAAGGTGAGGCCGGTGGCTTTGGTGAATTCGGCATCGCCGTCGGCCATCATGCGGACTTTGCCAGTGGCTTTCAAATCACGGCCCCAGGCACCCATGACAAACGCATCGTTCACACTGACACACCAGATTTCATCTACGCCAGCGGCTTTCAATTCAGTCAGTTTGTCAATATAACCGGGCACATGTTTGGCCGAGCAAGTAGGTGTGAACGCGCCAGGCAGCGCAAATAAAGCAATGGTTTTACCGGCCGTGGCTTTGGCCACGTCGATGGCGTTGGGGCCTATGCTGCAGCCTTCACCCTCAACCTCTGAATACTCCATCAAGGTGGTGTGTGGAAGTGTGTCGCCTACTTTGATCATGCTATGTGCTCCTTTAAAAAACAAATGACCCACGATTGTGGGTCATTTGAACAAACGTTGTCAGCCGGGTGGCGAATTCAGTTCAGACTGCCGGTGCTTTCTCAACCAGACGGGTAGCTACCCAATTCTTGGTTTTAGAAATAGGGCGGCTTTCAGTGATTTCGATCACATCACCGAGGTGATACTGGCCTGTTTCGTCATGCGCATGGTATTTGCTGGACTTGCCGACGATCTTGCCGTAAAGCGCATGCTTGACGCGACGCTCGACCAGCACGGTCACGGTTTTGGCGCGCTTGGCGCTAACGACCTTACCAATCAGAGTGCGTTTGAGTGATGTTTTGGCTTCAGTCATGTTCACTCCTGGGCTGCGGCTTTTTCAGCCTGAATGGTTTTGGCGCGGGCAATGGCGCGACGTGTCACCTTCATTTGCGAGGTGTTGTTGAGTTGCTGTGTGGCTTTTTGCATGCGCATATTGAAATGCGCTTTTTGCAATTCCTTGATCTCTGTGTCGAGACCGGCAGCGTCTTTTTGGCGTAATTCAGATGTTTTCATGTTTCAGCTCCTGAATCATTGGCCGATGAGGCGGGACACAAAGGTGGTGCGCAAAGG
>CANGCZ010000119.1 GCA_947452325.1 Comamonadaceae bacterium
CAGTTCGGCGAGACCCTTTTATGCAGTGGAGTTGCATCGGATCGTGCTTCCCTGCGCGAGGATTACCTCAATCAGGTTCAAAGGGACTTTCTCAGCCTCGGTATGAAAACCTCAGCACCCCCAGCGGACTTGTCTTTCAACAAGAATCTGCATTATGCAACGAGCCAGTGCGCTCAGACCTCAAACGCCCAGTAGACGGTGTAACCGCGGTGACGCTGTGGTGTATTCGAGCGGGATTTTTTGGTCTGGGCGCAAATAAGCGGCAGCACCGAATGCGGCCAGTGTGGCTTCGTGAAAACCGCTGACGATGAGTTTGCGTTTGCCCGGGTAAGTGTTGATATCGCCAACCGCAAAAATGCCGGGCGCACTGGTGCTGAAGTTTTCGGTATTGACTGTCAATTGTTTGCGGGACATATCCAATCCCCAGTCAGACAAGGGCCCGAGTTGCGGGGACAAACCGAGGTGAACCACGAGCAAGTCGCAAGCCAGGTCGATAGTCGCGCCTTGCGGCGAGCCCAGTTTCAAACCGTAGAGCCTGGATTTTTTGATGTCCAGCCCTTGAACCTGTGCCACCTCAACATGCAGTTTGCCTGCATGCCTGGCCTGATTGAAAGCTTCTTGCAGTTCTGCTGACGCATCCAAGCTAGCCCGGCGATGCACCAGACTGACCATGGCTGCACCTTGCTTGAGTGCTGTCATGGCAGATTGCAATGCGTCATCATCGCCGCCTATCACCACCACATGTTGGCCTTCAGCGTCTTGATAGGACGGGTAGGTGTAAAAAACTTGGCTGCCTTCAAATGCATCTAACTCAGGCAGGACCAGTTTGCGCGGCGTGAATGCACCGACACCGGCTGCGATAAAAAGTGTCCGGGTTAAAAAATGTGTGCTGTTAGAGGTACCGACCAACCAGCGCCCATCGGCTTGTTGCTTCAAGCTGCTGATGAGTTGTTGCAAATGCAATGTAGGTTTGAATGGCGAGGCTTGTTGTTCCAAGCGCTCAATCAGTTCATTGCCGGTGCAGCGAGGTAAGCCAGGAATATCGTAGATGGGTTTGTCCGCGTACAACGCTTTGCATTGGCCGCCTACAAAAGGCAAGGCGTCAACGACATGGGCGTGGATTTCCTGTAACCCCAGTTGGAATACCTGAAACAGACCGACCGGCCCGGCACCGATGACCAGTGCCTCTGTTTCAATAGGTGAGGGAGATGAGCTCATGGCGTTTAGTCAGAGCCCTAGTCGCTCAACGGGTCAATTCGGACAGCTTGCCTGCCTTGTCTTTCCAATCATCAGCATCCGGCAAAGGTGCTTTGCGCTTGGTGATGCTGGGCCAGCCGATGCGGGCGAGTTCCACATTCAAAGCCACCATGTGTTGCTGGTCGGCGGGTACGTCTTCTTCCGCGTAAATGGCGTTGACCGGGCATTCGGGGATGCAGACCGCACAATCAATGCATTCATCTGGATCAATGGTGAGGAAATTCGGGCCTTCGCGAAAACAGTCGACGGGGCAAACATCCACGCAGTCGGTGTATTTGCAACGGATACAGGCTTCAGTAACAACGTGGGTCATGGTGAATCAAAGGTGAGTCAATCAGGCAAGATGGCCGGAGAAGTGGGCATTTTAGGGGAACGCGTCAATCAGTCCTGAACCATGGCAGCAGCCGAGGTTTTGTGGGTGGCAGTGTCCACCAGCACCAGCGAACCCAAACTGCGCGAGGCGCTGAACGGTAAGGTCACCAAAGGTTGCTGCAAACTCAGTTGCACATGGCCGATGGCGTTGGGCGGTAACTCGGCCGCGTCCATTTCCTGCAAGGTGTTGACATCCAAGCGATGAACAATGCGAACCACCCTGGCTTTGACCCAGCGGTGTCCATGCAAAGCCCAGTAAACACGCCCGGCCACAAGCGGTTCATCGTCGAGCCAGGCCAAGGTGACGTTCAATGTGTTTTGGCTTTGCGCGGTATGGGTTTGCGCCAATATCCAATCGCCGCGAGACACATCGACTTCGCGGTCCAACACCAGTCCAGCGCTGTGTCCGGCGGGAATATCACCCGGCTGGCGCACGCTGCTGAGCACTTCTTTGACGATGGCAGTTTGGCCGCTGGGGAAGATTCGAACACTGTCTCCAGGTCGGGCCACCCCTGTGCCCACGCGTCCCCAATAGACCCGGCGGCCTTTGGATGTGTCGGCGCTGTCGTGAAATTTTTCCACCCATTGCACGGCAAAAGCCAATTCTGCGTCTTCTTCAAAAGCGGTGACAGGCAGGCTTTCCAGCAGTTGCAGCAAGCTGGGCCCGCTGTAATTGCACCAGTCAGGTTGCGGGTTGACCACGTTCCAGCCTTTGAGTGCCGACACAGGCACGATGGCTGTGATGTCTATACCTGCTTCATCCGCAAAGTTCTGCAGCGCTTGCGCGATATTGACAAAAGCGGTGGCAGCATCTTCAATCGCATCCAGTTTGTTGATGGCAAACACGATGGACGGCACACGCAAGAGTTTGAGCAACAAACTGTGTCTGCGTGTTTGCGGTAGCAGGTTGAAACCCTTGACTGACCAATCGAGCTTGGTGGCGTCCACCAGCACCACCGCCGCGTCAGCGCTGGAGGCCGCGGTGACCATGTTGCGTGTGTATTGCTCATGGCCGGGCGAGTCGCCGATGATGAATTTACGTGACTCGGTACTGAAGTAGCGGTAAGCCACGTCGATGGTGATGCCTTGTTCGCGTTCGGCAGACAAACCGTCGGTAAGCAATGCAAGATCGGTTTCACCTTGGCGTTGCACACCAGCCAAATGGTCTTGCAGCACAGACTTAGAGTCCACCAGCAAACGGCCGATCAATGTGGATTTGCCATCGTCCACAGAACCGCAGGTGATGAATTTCAGGGCAGGGCGGGTAGAGGTTTGGGTATTCATCAGAAATAGCCCTCTTTTTTGCGTTTTTCCATGGAGGCGTCAGACGTTTGGTCGTCCATGCGGGTGGCGCCACGTTCGCTGACATCAGCAGCCAGGGTTTCGATGACGATATCTTGCGGTGTCGCAGCTTTGCTTTCCACCGGGCAGGTGCAGGTGATGTCGCCGACAGTGCGAAAACGCACATGGCGTTGTTGCACGGTTTCGCCATCGCGCGGTGGCGTCATGTGTGTCACAGGAACGAGCAAGCCTTTGCGCTCGATCACGTCGCGTGTGTGTGTGTAGTACAGAGAAGGCAAGGCGATGTTTTCACGTGCAATGTATTGCCACACGTCGAGCTCGGTCCAATTGGAAATAGGGAACACGCGGAAATGCTCGCCCGGGTGCAAGCGCGTGTTGAATAAATTCCAAAGCTCAGGCCGTTGTGATTTGGGTTGCCATTGGCCGAAGCTGTCGCGGTGGCTGAAGATACGTTCTTTGGCTCGGGCTTTTTCTTCGTCGCGCCGGGCACCGCCTATGAGTGCATCAAAGCGGAATTCATCAATCGCTTCAAGCAGGGTGACCGATTGGTGCACATTGCGCGACTCATCAGGGCGGGCCAGTCGAACCGTGCCACGCTTCATGGAGTCTTCGACGCTGCGCACGATCAATTCTGCGCCCAACTCTTTGGCACGCAGGTCGCGAAAGTCGGTGACCTCGGGAAAGTTGTGGCCGGTGTCAATCATCAGCAGCGGGTAGGGGATGCGCCCGATGCCGAAGGCTTTTTCGGCACATTTCAACATCACCAAAGAATCTTTACCGCCGGAAAACAGCAGCGTAGGGCGTTCGAATGCCGCAGCGACTTCGCGCAGAATGAAAATGGTTTCTTCTTCCAGTGCGTCTAAGTGTGCATTACTTAACTGGTGCAACTCTGTGGGTATTCTGGCGTTCATGTTCTTCTCGTTCAAATTTTGTTAAGGCTATCAAGCCTTGACATGCAATCCGCATTCCTTGGCGGTTTCATCTTCCCACCACCAGCGACCGGCGCGGAAGTCTTCTCCCAGGCTGATGGCACGGGTACAAGGCGCGCAACCGATGCTGGGGAAAAACTGGTCGTGCAGCGGGTTGTAGTCCACTTGTTGTGTGGCAATGTATTGCCACACGTCGCCCCACGTCCAATCCACCAGCGGGTTGAGTTTGACAATCGGCGTGCCGTTGGTCACATCAGCTTCTTGCGCTGATACTTCGGCGCGGGCTTGGGATTGTTCGCGTCGCAGACCGGTGATCCATGCTTTTTGGTCTTTCAAGGCACGACCCAAAGGCTCTAGTTTGCGTATGCCGCAACAGGCTTTGCGGTTGGCCATGCTCTCGTAAATGGCTTGCTGACCTGGTTGCTTGACAAATGCAATGACGGCTTCGTGCTGCGGGCGGTACACCTGCACAGGGGCGCGTGAATGGGCTTGCAAGCGCTCGAGCAACGCCAGCGTGTCGCTGTGCAAGGCGCCGGTTTCCAACACAAACACGGGAATGTCGAGTTGCAAGCTGTTGATGAGGTGGGTGATGACCACGTCTTCAGCGCCCAGGCTGGAAGCTTGCTTCAACGGTTGCAGTTCAAGCGCTGCAGCTTTGAGTTGTGCTTGTGTGGCAGCCAGTTTGTCAGCGAATGTGGCGCTGGCTTTGGCGTGCAGTTCAGTGGCTTTAGGTAAGGGTTTCATCTTGCAAACAAAGGTTGGGGCTGAGTCACATCGCCTTGGTAAAAAGCGCTGAAGTGAGAAAGTAATTCTCGCCCCTTGGCGATGTCCTGATCGGCACGTAGCACGGCGCTGGAAAAACCGCAGCGTTGCATTTGGCTGAGTTGATCGATCAACACATCGCCGGTGGCCCGTATCTCGCCCGTGAATCCGCAGCGACGGCGCAGCATCAAAGCTTGGCTGAAAGCGCGGCCATCGGTGAATTTGGGGAAATGCAGTTCAATGGTTTGAACATCTTGCAAAGCTTGTTGCATGGGGTCTGCGTCATTGGGTAAGGACAGCACATGGTCCTTGGACAAAGAGGCGTGTTCGGTGTGAGAAATCAGCTGCATGATTGACTTTCAGGCGACGGTGCTCAATGCTTCATCATCAGAGGGATGGCGGGCAGCGTTGGCGGCGAGTTTGAAGGATTCGATGCCAATGCGGTTGACCGCATCAATAAAGGTTTCACCAAGGTGGCGTTGCTCTGTGTAGACCTGCAACACCGCTTCGATCACATCCACCACTTCGGCAGAAGAAAACGAGGGCCCGACCACTTTACCGGCCTTAGGTGCGCCGCTGAGATCAGAACCATCAGAGCCGCCCAAAGTAATCTGATACCACTCCTTGCCATCTTTGTCGACGCCCAGAATGCCTATATGACCGCTGTGGTGGTGACCGCAAGAATTGATGCAACCGCTGATGTGTAAATCAATTTCACCGAGATCAAACAATTCGTCCAAGTCCTGATAGCGCTCGCTGATGGCGGCAGAAACGGGCAGAGAACGCGCATTGGCCAGGGCGCAATAGTCGCCGCCAGGGCAGGCAATCATGTCGGTCAGC
>CANGCZ010000120.1 GCA_947452325.1 Comamonadaceae bacterium
CACCTTGTGGGCCGATGTGCCCGCCGATTGGTCCTGCCCGGACTGCGGCGTATCCAAGGCCGACTTTGAAATGGTCGAGATCTGAACCATGAGCAATGCGCCTGTGCTGGTGCTGGGCAGCGGCCTGGCCGGATGGACCGTCATCAAAGAATTCCGCAAACACGACACGCATACGCCGGTGATGCTGGTAACGTCGGGTTCGGGTGACGCGTATCCGAAACCGGCTTTATCGACGGCGTTCGCGCAAAACAAATTGCCTGCACAGCTGCGCAATTCGGTAGCCAGCGAACAAGCGGTTGCGCTCAACCTCCAATTGCAAGCGCATACACGTGCGACTTCGCTAGATCTGGCTAAGCAGCAGTTGCACACCGACCAAGGTGCATTCGAATACAGCCGCCTGGTGCTGGCGCATGGCGCTGACCCGATTCGCATTCCTTTGCAAGGGGATGCAGCAGACACGGTGATGTCGGTCAACCAATTGCATGACTACCAGTTGCTGCGTGACAAATTGCAAGCCGGTGCGCGTGTGTTGATCATGGGCGCCGGTTTGATCGGCTGTGAGTTCGCCAACGATTTGGGGCGCGCAGGTTTTCATGTGCAAGTCGCTGATCCGGCTTCGCGTGCTTTGTCGGCCTTGTTGCCCGAAGCCGCCAGTTTGCAATTACAGCAAGCGCTTTCGGCTCTGGGCGTGGCTTGGCATTTCAACGACAGCGTAGCCCGTGTGAATCACCATGGCGGCGCTTTGCAAGCGACGCTGGCATCCGGCCAAACTGTTGACTGCGATCTGGTGCTCAGCGCCATCGGTTTGCGCCCGCAAACCGCCTGGCTCAAAGACGCCGGACTCTCGTGCGACAAAGGCATTCTGGTCAATCACTTGTTACAAACCAGCGACCCGCATGTGTATGCGCTGGGCGATGTGGCGCAATACGCCTCGGCCGACAACCGCTTGCTGCCTTATGTCATGCCCATCATGACAGCAGCCCGCGCCTTGGGCGCAACATTGAGCGGCACGCCCACCAACGTGGTGTTTCCTGTCATGCCGGTCGCCGTGAAATCGCCTGAGTTGCCTTTGCTGCTGGCCTTGCCCGTGCCGGGCTCTGCCGGTGAATGGCATTCGGCTGAAAAAGATGTTTGGAAATTCATGACAGCCAGCGGTGAATGCCAAGGCTTTGTGTTGGCAGGCAAACAAACCGCACAACGCGCCAAAGCCTTGCAATGGCTTTCCCCGCAATGATTGACAAGCTGCGGGGTTTGTCTGCACAGACGCATGCTTAAAACCCCGCATGGCGGCTTGATCAAGCTGAGGCAAAATCAAACCATGAAGACTTTTCTCCCGGCATACCTTCAGTGCGCAGTTCTCTGCTGCCTGATGGCCGCTCTCTCCAGCACTTCTGCATCAGCGCAGGCGCAACTGTGGGGCGGGCAACCTGAGTTGGGCATTGGATTCGAGCGCGAAACCTCGGCAGATAAGTCATTGGTGACACATTCGGTCACGCTGATGCCAGGCTTGAGCTTCAAAAACGGTGCGGTCAATCGCATCGAGTTGCTGATAAACACAGAACGAGACACTGACAGCAGCAGTGGCACTGACACTTACAGCAATGTGCATGGTTTGGCCATACGGGCGCGCAAAGACGTCGCGCTGGCTGAGCACTTGGGCATGTATTTCCACGGTCTGCTGGGTCGCAGCCAAAGTGACAGCAGCAGATTCTGGTACGGCTATTCAGATGCAGCGCTCTTGGTTGAATACGGCTTTTTCGACTTTATGTGGGGCGTGCGCATTCAACGCGCGCTCGACGAAACCACTGACCAAGGCTTTAACAAACTGCGCCTAGGCCCCGGTTTTAATTTGACTGACAAGCACCGCATAGAAGTCAACTGGGTGCGTTCTTGGCAGGCCGAAAGCCACGCCTTGGACAGTGACTCGGTCGTGCTGGAATACACCTTTAAGTTTTGATCTGCCTTCTACTGAAAGACACGCATGAGTGACCCCAAGCCGACAGCGGCCGACCACACCAGCCCGCAAGCGCGCGCCCAATTACGCAAAGCCGCGCTCGAATACCACGAGTTCCCGACCCCGGGCAAAGTCGCCATACAAGCCACCAAACAACTGGTCAACCAGCATGATTTGTCGCTGGCGTATTCGCCCGGCGTGGCCGCACCTTGCGAGGAAATCGTCAAAGACCCGAACAACGCTTACAAGTACACCAGCCGTGGCAATTTGGTTGCCGTCATCACCAATGGCACGGCGGTACTGGGACTGGGCGACATCGGTCCGCTGGCGGCCAAGCCGGTGATGGAAGGCAAAGGCGTGTTGTTCAAAAAATTCGCCGGTATCGATGTGTTCGACATTGAGATCAACGAAAAAGACCCGGACAAACTGGTCGACATCATTGCTTCGCTGGAGCCGACCTTCGGCGGCATCAATCTGGAAGACATCAAAGCGCCGGATTGTTTTTATGTCGAGCGCCAGTTGCGCAAACGCATGAAGATCCCGGTGTTCCATGACGATCAGCACGGCACGGCCATCGTGGTCGGTGCGGCTATTTTGAACGGCTTGAAAGTCGTCGGCAAAGACATCGCCAAAGTCAAACTGGTGGCTTCAGGCGCCGGTGCGGCAGCACTCGCCTGTCTGGGTATGCTGGTGAAGTTGGGCATGCCGCGCCAGAATATCTGGGTCACCGACCTGGCGGGGGTGGTGTACGAAGGCCGCACCGAGTTGATGGACGAAGACAAAATCGAGTTTGTGCAAAAAACCTCGGCCCGCACTCTGGCTGAAGTGATTGCCGACGCCGATGTATTCCTGGGATTGTCGGCGGGCGGCGTACTCAAACCAGAGATGGTCAAAGTCATGGCGGCGCGCCCGCTGATTTTGGCGCTGGCCAACCCGACGCCGGAAATACTGCCTGAAGAAGTGTTGAAAGTGCGGGACGACGCCATCATGGCTACCGGTCGCACCGACTACCCTAACCAAGTCAACAATGTTTTGTGCTTTCCTTACATTTTTCGTGGCGCGCTGGATGCAGGTGCCTCCACCATCACGCCGGAAATGGAAGTGGCGGCGGTGCACGCGATTGCCGAACTCGCTCAAGCCGAACAAAGCGAAGTTGTCGCCGCAGCCTATGCGGGCGAAAACCTGGCTTTCGGGCCTGAATACCTGATTCCCAAACCGTTTGACCCGCGACTGATGATGAAAATCGCACCGGCTGTGGTGCAAGCGGCGATTGTCAGCGGCGTGGCGCAGCGTCCTATCACCGACATGGACGCGTACCGCGAGAAACTGCAATCCCTGGTTTATGCATCGGGTGCAGCCATGAAACCGGTGTTCAGCGCGGCCAAACGCGGGGCCAAAAAACGCATTTGCTTTGCCGAAGGCGAAGACGAGCGCGTGCTGCGCGCAGCGCAAATCGTGCTCGATGAAGGGCTGGCCAAGCCTGTCTTGATCGGTCGCCCGTCGGTTATCAGCCAACGAATCGAGCGATTTGGTTTGCGCATGACCCAAGGCGTGGATTACCAAGTGGTCAATGTGGAAGACGACCACCGTTACCGGGATTTCTGGCAAAGCTATCACCGCATGACCGAGCGCAAAGGCGTGACGCAACAATTGGCCAAGATAGACATGCGTCGCCGCCTGACCCTGATCGGTTGCATGATGGTGCACAAAGGCGAGGCCGACGGCTTGATCTGCGGCACATGGTCTACCCCCGATTCGCATTTGCAATATGTCGATCAAGTCATTGGTTTGCGCCCCGGCGTCAGCACCTATGCCTGCATGAACGCATTGTTGCTGCCGGAACGCCAATTGTTTTTGGTCGATACCCACATCAATTACGACCCCAGCGCCGAGCAACTGGCTGAAATCACCGTCATGGCGGCAGAAGAGATGAAGCGCTTTGGCGTCGAGCCCAAAGCGGCGCTGTTGTCGCACTCCAATTTCGGCAGCAGCAACCATCCGACCGCCTTGAAAATGCGCCGCACCCTGGCGCTGGTACAACAGCGGGCGCCATGGCTGGAAATTGACGGGGAAATGCATGCCGATGTCGCCATAGACAGCGTTGCGCGCCAAGCCTTGATGCCCAACAGCACGCTGCATTCCGATGCCAATCTGCTGGTTTTGCCGAACCTGGATGCAGCCAACATCACTTACAACCTGCTGAAAACAGCTGCCGGCGGCAATATCGCCATTGGCCCCGTGCTGCTGGGCGCGGCCAAGCAGGTGCAAATCCTGACGGCCAGTACCACGGTGCGCCGCATCGTCAACATGACCGCCATCGCAGTGGCCGATATAAACGCGGTCAGATAAGGCATAGATTGAATGTTAGTGTTTACACACTGACCGACTTAGTCCCTGTTGCTGTCACTGTTGCATCTGTCGTTCCTTGCAAATTTAGCGTGTTTGCAGGATAATCATCGAATCGAATTTTTCGGGTTAACCCGAGTTCGGAAACCGGATGCTGCACTTTGGCAGTGCGTTACAGACAACTTATCCACAGTTGACGTTCGCCCGGGTTCTGCGCTCGAACATTGCAGGAATAACATGGCGACGGACATGCCTCTTCGTACAGTCAAAACAAATATTGTTCAATCCATACGTGCTTTTCGCGTGGTGGACTTGCAGACGGCTGCTGCGCAACTGGGTTACCACTTCCTGTATGCCAATCTGGCAAACGCCCAAAGCAAGCAGGATATTTTGGACCTGACGGCACAACAGTTTACTTTTCCACCACAAGCTGGCAAAAACTTTGACACTTTGTTTGACAGCATGAGCGATGCTTTGTACAAATCCGGTCAACAGCCTGGTTTTATTCTGGTGCTCGAACACATTCCTGCCCACGCCAAGTTCGACAAAGAAGCGCGGGAACAATTGCTGGACGTGTTCCGCGAAGCCGCCGAGTTCTGGGGCGAGCGCAAAGTCTCATTCCGCTGCTTTTATTCATTCTCGGTGGCACGTGCGGCTGCCGCAGAGCGCGCTGACGGCATCGAGGCGACAGGCATAGAACTGGGTGATGGCGAAAAAATGCCTACCGACAAACTGGTCGATGTGTCTCCGCTGGCTTTGCGCATGAGCAGTCCTTTCAATGCGGGTTACTGGTTGACAGCGGCCTGATTTTTTAAAAACCGCTTGTTTTCAAAGCCCCGCTTTTGCGGGGTTTTGTATTTGTGCTTGCCGGTTGGCTATCGTGCGGTTCATTGAAGACACGCTTTGGCCGACGCGAACGTTGCCGCGCAGCGGCGGTGAGCGGCGACCGAACCGGCATGGCGCGAACACCTTGCTCAAGGACGTGAACGCATGGCATGAACACTTCACATGAGGGCGGCAAAACGTGCCGTATCAACTCATGATCACGCCACCACCCAAACACACTTCACCGTCATACAACACCGCCGACTGGCCCGGCGTCACCGCCCATTGCGGCTCGGGAAATGTCAAGGCGTAGCCCGTATCCGAAAG